>JAZNVE010000132.1:0-13991 GCA_045592665.1 Acutalibacteraceae bacterium | reverse complement strand
TACACTCATTAATTTTAAGTGAAGAGTGAAGAAAGAAGAGTGAATAAGTGAAAATCCCGCACACCTACATGTACGGAATTTTCTGGCCCGCCCAAAGGGATTCGAACCCCCGTTCTTCAGAATCGGAATCTGCTGCGTTATCCAACTGCGCCATGGACGGATTTGTTATTTTATAATTATAATCGTTTCCGATTGTTTTTTCAATAGCGAAAACTGTTTTATTATGCGTGTTTAATAATTAATGAATCAATCCCTCCAACGACTCGGAGGGATTGATAAGATTAATCAAAAATCACCATAATTTCGTGAATTATTGTTTGAATTATATTTTTAATTATTCTGATAAGGCTTTCGGTGGGTGTTTCTGCGGTATACTCAACATCCGCACCGTCACCACCGTAGCAACCGATATTGTTACTTGTGATTTCATTTCCGAAGAAATCGGTAGTTAAGCCGTCATCAACATTTGAACCTGCACCGATAAGGGGTGAATCCTTTGAAAGCACATAGTTATTTTTATCGCTCGTATTATCCCCCGCAAATCCGGGAATAGTGTTCATTGAATTAATATCAATAACCGGTGTCATAGCATTGTAATAACAGTTGTTTTCAAAAACATTACCTCTTATCATATTATCAATATCATAAGCAAAGGTGCTGCCATCCTCCATTACAAAAATATTATTCGCAATGTAGGAATTATACATATTCTTAAACTGGAACTCTGCGGAATTGATAATGGTATTATTATAGAAATTAAATTCGTGTTCGCCGCAAGAACCCACTGCAGTAGTACTTCTGCCACCGTTATCGTTAACGGATAAGCAATAACGAACTGTGTTGCCGTGGTGTCCCGAATAGTTGGGGTTATTGCACATAAATCGCATATTATCGTGTGAATAGATATACTGATAGGTGCAGTTATGGGAGTAGGAGTCAAAGTCAACGGTCATACCGTCACCGACATTTTTCTGTCCCGCAATTTCGCAGTACTGTATAGTACTGTTAACACTGCCCCAGAACCACATAGCGGCGGTAAAATAAAGGATTTCACCATTTTCGTCAACGCCCTCGCCCTGACAACAGTCAATAGCACGGCAATCAGTAACAAGTGCCCCATCACACATACCGATAACCATTGCCTCCGCATCCATATCGTGAAGGTAGCAATCCTTTATAAGTAAGCCCTCGTTGAATACGGGATCAATTTCACTTTCGTTTTCACACCAAGGAGTTTCGGCTTCATTCCATGAACCCCAGATTATAAAGCCGTTTGCCACATCGTAAACCTCACAATTGGTAATTGTAAGGTTATTTACAGGAAATCTCGAAGTACCGGGAAGGCTTTTAACCATAACCGCGGCTCTTGCACGGGCGGCACCCGAACTGAAATCGTCACGGCTTGTAACCTTGCCGTTGGGCATATCATAGAAATAAACATCGTCAATTGTAATACCTTCCGACGCCTTTGTTACGGTATTAATCCATATACCGCCACCGTTGGGTGCGGTAATATCGAGGTCGCAGACTTTAACGTAAGAACAGTCAATAAGTTTCAAAACTTCTGTTGCCTCGTTTGTATAAAGAACGGCTCTTTCACCCTCACCGTAAGAGGAAATGACAATGGGATTATCCTTAGTACCGCTTACGTCACCGAGAGTAGCTGTACACTCATATCTGCCACCGTTTCTGAAAAGGAACTTTGTACCTGCGGTAATATTACCGAGCTTAAGTCCGTTAAGGCTCTTAATCGCATCCGCTTCACTTAAACCACTGTTTGCATCGTCACCGTTTATTGCATCAATATAATAAGCTTCACCCGTACTTGCGGCAAAACCCACAACACTGAAGCTCATCAGAAGAACAACACAAGCGATTAAAAGTGATAAAATTTTATTTGTGGTTTTCATAGAGTTTCCTCCTTATTTCACATATATCGGATATTGTACCACAATGTTTTTATAGGTGCAAGAAAAAAGATATTTTTAACACAGCATAAGAATAAAGAGAAACCACAAATGTGATTTCTCTTATTGATGCGGTATTTAACTATATAAATTATCTTTCGATTTCAGCACTGTGAACGAGTCTGTACGTACCCTCGTCCTCATCATAAATTGCATAACTGTTCACTTCAAAATTGTGAATTGACTTATTTCCATATTTATCAATAATTTCAGTTCTGCCATATCTTGTATAAGTATATACGTCGGTTTGCTCATCATTTGAACTATACTCAAAATTGCCGGCTTTATCCCAATCCGCAGCATCGGCATAGGCTTCTTTTGAAAAGGATATTTCTTTATTAATAGCTGATGTCGTACCGAGCCCCCACCTCGCATCAAGCTCATAATATTCGTCTATTTCATCAAGCATTTCTTTATTTAAAACGAAATGTCCGTTGCTTATATTGACGTAGCCTGACAAAAGTTCTGCATTTTCTACCTTTTCTCTATCCTTGGATTCCAATGCACAGTAAAGAGCGTAAACATCATTGATTTCTTTATAAGTTGACTCGGCATTCAAGGTGGCAATACCTGCTTCGACAGCCTTTAATTCCTCACTTTTACCGCAAGCAGAAAGCGATAAAACAATACCGATTACCAAAACAATTGAAAGTAAGCATCTTAAAGTTTTTTTACTCATTAAACATCACCTAAAAATCTGAATTTACGGATAAACCCAAAACACCGCACCTATGCATAAAATACACTTCCTTACATCCGCAAAATAAAAAAGTGCGCCAACCGAAGTCAACGCACAAAAAACGCAAACTCCGATTGTCGCCAAACAAACTTAAACAGAATGGGGATAACAATCCAAGCCATAATGATTAATAGAGTCTGCATTTTTAACAAATTCTAAAATCATTATGACTAAATAAAGGTATAATTATCCCTCAAAAGATAAAATATCCCCTTTTTCCGTTTATTAAGTTTGTTTGGCATTTTTAGTATATCACAAGAGTTCACAATATTTCAACAATTTTATAAAAAGTCAGCTATATGACAACAACAAAACAAAAAAGAAAAAGAAAAATAATAACTGCACCGATTTTTTCAACAAAAACAACTTGACAATCGGTGCAGTAAAGATTATAATTTAATAGCTGTGCCGGTGTGGCGGAATAGGCAGACGCAAGGGACTTAAAATCCCTCGGTGGCAACATCGTACCGGTTCAAGTCCGGTCACCGGCACCAAATAGAGAGCTTACACTTTTGTGTAGGTTCTCTATTTTTATCTTATACGAATAAGTAGGACTTGAACCGATCTCGGCGAAGCCGAACACAATCGGGTGTTCGCGAATATATGAGCGAATGACGGGCAGAGCCCGTCAAGTCCGGTCACCGGCACCAAATAGAGAAAAGTTACATACATTACAGAGAAATTACTCTTAATTTTTATTTATAGCAAACCCTCCGCGAACATTAAATCACTCCGCGGAGGGCTTGTACAACTTTTTTTACTTTTAAAGCATTTTTAATTCGTTGGCGTTTTCATAACGAAACCACCAAGACTCACATTTCCACCTTAATAAAATCTTCTCCGTCGTTGAATTGATAAGGACATGTCCAACCACTCAAAACGAATCTTTCCGAAAGTCCATTTACAGTCAAAACGCTTGTATCAAGGGTGAACCGAGAACCTTCTTCAATCATAACGTCCCCTGCCTCTGTCACAAACTCTCCGAGAATAACGGTGTTTCCTGCTATTGTATAATCGGCTTCAACGCTCACAACAAATTCCATCAAATTAATCTGAAGTTTCGCTTTATCAGAAGTGAAAGCAATAGAATTCACTAAACTATAATCACAGGCAGGAGAATACTCCCCTGCATTTACAAAGGTTTTACCATTAAAGAGATTGGTATTTTCCTGCACCGCGGTTGCCTCGGTCGTTGTTATTTTCACTTCATCCTTATGTATCTCACTGTGAATTTCTGTTTCGGGTTCTGTAGTTACGTTACCTTGATTCTGCTCATATTTCTTTATAAACTCATCAATACTCCCGTTTTTTTCAGCCTCAAAAAAATCCTCACTACATGCTCTGTAACCAAATACATTCATATTTTGACTTTGATACCCTGCGCCTACTATGCGAACACCTTCGTAATATTGCATTTCGGGTGCCGTATCTATGGCCTTTAAAATATAGTTATCATACAAGCCATATTCCGAAAATCCCAAAGCAGTCAAAATACAGGTCGGCAAGGTTTTAAAACATATTTCGAATTCTTCGTCAGTTAACGATGATGCATCGTATAACGTCTGATATTCAACCATAGTGATTTTTTCACTTTGGGAATCAACAAACAAATACACGCTGGCAATGTCTGTTCCGTTTACATAATAAATAAAACCTTGTTGCACTATTTTGCCGTTATTATACTCTTCTACACCGAATTCTGCAAAATTATATATAGTCCAGTTTGCCGCCACAGGGTCATCGGAAAAATATGCCTCAATATTTTTGTTATGATTTGCCTTAAATTCATCAAGTGTACAATCAAATGCTCCGCCCCAGGGTACATCGCATTTAATAATATTATTTGTATACGCATAGTTAACCTTTATATGCATTTCAAATTCTTCGGGCTTTTCAACCTCCTCAAAATCCACCTTAAAGCCGACCACACCGCTCTGAATTCTTCTGGCTTCGTCCTTTTTGTACTCCTCTAAGTATGCGGATATTTCTTTTTCATCGCTGTCGGGGAGGCAGATTTTAATAAATTCCTCGATTTTTTTGTATCTGTCAAAACCGTCTTCAGTAAAAGCTTCCGATTTAAAGGCTATCGATATTATATCCGCACCGCTCGTGTCAATATCTATTTCATCCTTATCGCTTAAATCAACAAAAATCAAGTCATCCGAGTCTAATTTCACACCGTTTGTTATACCTTCAGGATTTTCGGTTGCAGCCGAATTCCATCTGTCAATAAAATCATCGGTAGCCATATACGTATAGTGCTTGGAGTTTTCGATTTTTTCGGCAATAACAAATCCCGAAACAGTAAGGCAAATAACCAGAACCAACAATACCGCACAGCCTATGCCTGTTTTTATCATAACGCTTTTTTGGTCCTTTTTATTGAGCTTTGCACAGTGAATTAAATTCCACCAAAAGCCCACGAAGCCCCTACGCATTTCAATATACTTTTTCACATCTATCGATTCAGACGTTTTTTCAGTCACGCTTTCCACTGAATCTGTTTCCTGCTTTCCCCCGCAGTTAAAGCAAAAAACTGCCGAATCATCAATTTCACAATTACAATACAAGCATTTTTTCATAAATCCTTCTCCTTTTTTTGCAAGAAAGCACAAGCCGTT
Source organism: Acutalibacteraceae bacterium (assembly GCA_045592665.1). Taxonomy (GTDB): domain Bacteria; phylum Bacillota; class Clostridia; order Oscillospirales; family Acutalibacteraceae; genus DTU089. The sequence continues at coordinate 8,664 of JAZNVE010000132.1, read as the reverse complement.
TTAAACAACACTAAAACTCCTCTGTATAATGACAGAAGAGTTTATTTAATTGCTTTTAATTAAAATTTTTTAATTCATCTGCGTTTTTCATAATAAAGCCACGCAGTATAAAGCCGTAAATCGCACCGGCAATACCCACAACACCGCCTAAAATAGTGTTATAAACCAATGTTACAATAAGATTTTTAACGGGAGCGTATTTTTCAACTATACCCTTTGGGTTTTCAATTATTGCCTTACTGTACTTGAGGTCGGCTATGGCGGACTTAACATTGAGTGCGGCAATTCCGAAAACCAAAATGGCAGAAATGATTTCGGAAAATTCTTCCCAATAAATACCAGAAATCAGCGAAATAAAGCCCATGATAACCTGAATACCCGCAACACCCAACCAAATAAAGCCGTTAATTTTTATTTTTGTTGACAGACTGTTAAGTAAAACGGGATCCGGTACCCTCTGCGGTACAAACGGTATACCGCCGGGGGACTGATTCTGACCGCAATGGCTACAGAAACCCTGCCCCTCTTTAATTTCCTTTCCGCATTTTGAGCAAAACATAAAACGCACATCCTTTCTTTTTTATTAACCTTTTGCAGATTATATGAATTGTAGCATAACATACGTCAAAATGCAAGTAATTTCATCTTGCAAATTTACTTGTATATAATAATTGGTTTTTGCAGTATAATGATATTATAAGAGGTGATTTTATGAGTGATAAAACATTTAAAATAAAAAAGACTCAAAGTTCCAATAAAACCATAAGAATGCCCGACCCCTTGATTGAAAAAATTCAGAACATTGCCGACCAAAACAATATTTCATTCAATCAATTAGTAGTGCAATGTTGCGAATACGCTTTAAACAACATGTCCCAAAATTCCGACAAATAACAACAAAAGAGTGTCAGTAGTTTTATTATAACTACCGACACTCTTTTTGTCCTAAGCTGTGTGCTTAGTATTATAAATATTTTTTTAATTCCGAAGTATTTGCAAATCTTTTCAAGGGGTCAACCCGAATTGCCTTTTCAATAATTTTAGCAAGTTTTCCTTTATACATTCTTCGTCCCGGATGCTCCCCCGTCAACATAACATTCATCAAAATTCCTACGGCGAAAATATCAGTACGTTCGTCACTCTGGGCAAGTCCCATCTGCTCGGGTGCTGCGTATCCCACGGTTCCGATTATTTTTGTATCCGCCGACTTACCTTGTTTAAAAATACGTGCGGCATCAAAATCAATAATTTTTACAATTCCCCCGCTTGTAATCATAATATTTTCGGGTTTTATATCCCTATGAACTATGCCTAACCTGTGCAATACACCGAGACCGTCGCAAACCCCGGTTATTACGGTTCTCACGCCTTTTTCACTATAAAGCCCCGTTGATAAAATGTCACCGACCGTAACACCATCAATATATTCCTCAAGAACAACCGAAAAGCCATCATCCCCTTGAAAGGTTCCGTAAACCTGAGGAAGATTGGGACAAACGAAACGTTCTAAACGTCTATATACCTCAGCATCGCCTTTAAACTTTATACAAACTACATTCTTCCCCGATTTGTTGTGACGAAAAACCACAAGGGATTTATCCTCAGTTTTCTTAAGCACCCTCACAACGGAATACTCCGTTTTCAACACATCATCAATCCAAGCCATTATAACCCTCTTGAAAAAATTATTTTAATTTATTATACTACAATCATACTTTATTGGGAAGTGAAATTTTGATTAAAAAGCCAACTGACGAATTAATGAAAGAATTGCTATGCTCAAATAATATCGACCGATACATAAAAGAAAATGAACAGCATTTTGTAGATTTGACAATATCTGAGTTTTTAAATGAGTACGTTAAAGCAAAAAATTTAGTGAAATCGCAAATTTTTAAAAATTCGGAAATGAACGATATTTACGGCTATCAGATTTTTTCGGGTTCGCGTACTCCGTCGCGTAATACGTTAATTTCACTTTGTGTCGGTATGGAAATGACAGTGGACGAAGTACAAGCAACCCTCAAAATCGCGGGTTTTGCTATGCTTTACCCGAAGAACAAAAGGGATGCTATTATAATACACGGTATAAATACTAAGCAAAGCGTATTTGAAATAAATAACTCTCTTTATAATAATTCAGAGGAAACACTATGATAAATAACGATAACGGTACAGAACCCGTAGCATTCACTTGTCCGTATTGCAAAAAGGAACTACCCGAAGAATTATCCTTTTGCCCTTACTGTATGGAGCGAATAAAAAAGGCAGCAGTAATTACCCCACCCCCAAAAAAGAAAAACAAAATAATCATTCCGTTAATAGCTTTATTCATCAGTATACTCATAATAACCCTTATGTGTTTAATCGGTATTATTTTTGCAATAAACAGTAACCATCAGGCTAACTCACCCGCTCAAACAACCGAAAACACAACAGGTACAATTAACGAAGCAGGAAATATAAAAAAAGAGGAAACATTAACCGAGAATGAAAAAACACCCGTTAAAGTCAACGGTACGGTAAATGAAAGCAACAATCAATCCTCTGACACTATCCCCTACACCAAACAAAATGAAAAAGAAACTGCCAATACTCCCACATCACAAGCTACAACTAAATCGAACAAAATAAACAATCGCACTACCGCTCCCGAACCCGCAAAGGTAACCCAAGCTCCTGTGACGGTTGCAACAACTAAGGAATCGGTCAACACCATTACCGTTGAACAAATGGCAGGACGTTGGAACAACGCAAACTCAAGTTTAAACATCTATAATTTCCAACTTTCGGGCTACACATCGCAAAACCACGGCGACTCTTGTACAATTTCTCAGAGCTTCAACAACAGTGGCGTTAATATGAATTTCACCTTTAACAAAAACCTTGACTCGTACACACTTAAAGGTGACAATGTGGCAAATCTAAACAGTATGTATCAGATTTGTCGCGTATCATTAAAGGCGGTTGCAGGTAATAAATATAATGACAGTTCTTTTTATGATTTTGTATCATCCGACAATTGGAAAGAAACGTCAAGCAATACACAGACTAAAACGGGCAATTTCGCAGGTTATAATTGCAAACTGACGCTTACTGCTCACGAAAATACCGACCAATGGGGACTTAGTTACACAAGATATTCATTCACCCTTACAGCAACTAAAATATAAAAGTTAACCTCCGAGTACACATACGTACCCGGAGGTTTTTTCAAACTGTAAACTTCATCTTATTAAAAACACTTACCTGTTTTGCAGTCCTCGGCACTGTCGCCACGGAAACATAATTCATTGGGACACTGCCCGTCATTAAAAAGTTGAACTATATTATTGACGGTTGTTTCGGCGATATTTTCAAGGGCTTCTTCGGTTAAAAATGCCTGATGGGATGTTACAAGCACATTGGGCATTGATATGAGTCTTGCGAGAGTGTCATCCTCCATAATATGACCCGAGTTATCCTCAAAAAACAGGTCCGATTCTTCCTCGTAAACATCAAGACAAGCTGCGCCGACTTTTCGGGATTTAATACCCTGAAGCAAAGCATCGGCATCTACGAGAGCACCCCTTGAGGTATTAAGAATTACAACACCTTTTTTACATTTTTCTAATGCCGTTTGATTAATAATATGATGTGTATCCTCGGTTAAAGGACAATGAAGGGATATAATATCACTTTTTTCAAAAAGCTCATCCAATTCAACGTATCTTATTGTATCACCGTTATCAAGTCCCTTTGCGGGGAATTTATCGTAAGCGAGAACCGTCATACCAAAACCGCGACAAATATCAATAAACACCCTACCGATTCTACCCGTACCGATAACACCTACGGTTTTACCGTGTAAGTCAAAGCCCGTAAGATTTGACAAGCTGAAATTAAAGTCCTTGGTACGGATATATGCCTTATGAATACGACGAATGGATGTGAGAAGCAAAGCCATTGTATGCTCTGCTACGGCGTAGGGTGAATAAGCAGGAACTCGTAAAACGTGGATTTTACCGAATGCGTGTTTCATATCCACATTGTTAAAACCCGCACAACGCAAAGCTATAGCTTTTACGCCCATTTTACTGAGTTTATCAATAACAACGTCATTTATTGTGTCATTTACGAAAGCACATACACCGTCATACCCACGGGCAAGATTAACCGTATCTTCATTTAATTTGGTTTCAAAATATTTAAAAGTAACGCCCTTTTCACCGCCGTATTTATCAAAAGAGGGTTTATCATAGGGTTTAGTATCAAAAAAAGCTATTTTCATAGTAATCTCCAATTTATTTAGTTATATATTAACATAATTCTTGCCTGATTTAAGAGGAATTATATTATCCGAATTTTTAAACACCGCTTTAACACCATCGGGTATTATGACTTCAAAATATGTTTTGCCGTCTTTATTTTCATAGCTTACAGACACATCACCATTGGGTGTTTCCATACTGCCGTTCATAAATTCAAAGTTTTTAAATCCCTTTGGCTCTATAATAATTGATTTATAACCGCCATCGGTTTCAGCCTGATTAATACCTAAAAGGTATTGGAAAAAATAAGCAACGGGTGCACCGAACATAGGGTGAGAATGGGAACGGCTACGGTTACTGTCCCAATATTCGTGGAATGTGGTAGCACCGTTTACACGCCAATGCTCGTAACCCTGATTACCGTTATTGGTAAGTAGTTTTATAGCTAAGTCCTCATCCCCATTCTCGAAAAGAACGCGGATTAATATATCCGTTGCGAAAATACCCGTATCAAAGCAACCGACTTTTTCATAGTATTTCACAAGATTTTTATATGTATTCCCGTTACCGAGACCAATATCAACACCAAAGGCATTTGCACCATGAATATTCATAACAAAGTTATCGTCAAAAGCATTGAAATATGCAGCTCTTACGGCATTTTTACGTAAATTAATTTTCTCCTCATACTCTGCTATATCATCTTCTTTATTGATTAAACGGGCAATATGGCACATTTTTTGGAGTGTTTTAACCATAAAGTATGTATTCACCATTGCTGCGGGTAAAGCCACCTGTTGATTGTGAGATGTAATATCCTTATCGGGATATAAAATATTGGGACAACACCAGTCACCGAGACACCATTCCCCCGCCTTATCGCTTGTAACAAGACCAAATTCGGAATGAGCTTCAAGATAATCAATATAACGACGCATATTTGGATAATATTTCTCGAGAAGTTCGGTATCACCGAAATGCTTATAAAACTGATAAGGCACTTCCACAATAGCACTACCCCATCCGCCGGGACCACCACCGCTCCTTACATAGGGGGCGGTATACTGAATATGACCGCTTAAGACATCCTGAGAATCGGCAATATCCTGCAACCACTTTTCATATAATGCACGTGCATCCATAGTTGTAAATACTGCGTTACAGGTGAGCTGTCCGTCACCCGTGTATCCCCTTCTTTCAAGATGGGGACAATCCGACGGATGACCCGTATGCATATTGCAAAGCATTGTATGAATAAATGTTTTATAGGTCCAGTTAAGAGTTTCGTTACTGCAATTGAATGTAGAATTAGTTTTAACATCAGAATGAATAACCTTAACTTCAATAGGCTCTGCATCTCCGGTTATCTCGAAACACCTGAAGCCGTACCAAGTAAAATCAGGTTGAACAACTCTACCCTTACCATCGGAAATAATCTCACATTCCTGACCATGCCAATGGTCCATATCAATTTTACCATCGGGTATAAGTTCTTCGGAAAATATGATTTTCACCATTTCACCTTTAGGTGCATTTATTTTTAATACAGGATAACCCGTTGTATTAACTTTACAATCGTAAACCGTACCGTTTACACCCGTACCCACCTTAACAGGAGTTATAGTTTCAACAAGTGCATCATACGGGCAATTGGTGGTGCAATACTCAGTTTCAAGCCGCTCAACTGCAACCGCACTCTCCCACAGTGAATCATCAAAATCTAAATCAAAGCAATCATCCCATTGGGAATAATCGCGGTTTTCACAATATGTAAAGCGGTAATGGGTCACAAAGCTTTTGCCGATTTTACAATTCTCATCAGAAACGAAGTCAGTTTCGCCATTACTATCCTTTACGCATATATGATAAATGGCCTTAGGTAAACCAAAGATACGATTTTCATAACAATACCAACCGCCACCGTAATGAATGGCAATAACATTCTCACCATTTTTTACATAAGGGGTTATATCAAACTCAGGAACATATACCCTATGACCCGAAATAACCTCATCAACAGGGTCATTGGAATTTTCATAATCAGATGAAAGAGGTAAAAATGTATCGGGGTTAATCAGAGAGCCGTTAATATAACATTTAAAAAAGCCTAAGCCAAGAACATTTAAAGTGGCAGTTTTAACATCATCAACATAAAATTTTCCGCGTAAAACCGAGAAGGTTTCATCCGTTCTTTCACTACTTCCGACCCAAAGAGCATTTTTAAAAAAGTAAGATTGTTTCATAGTATCACCAAAATGTATTTCAAATTTAACAAGGTTTATTTCACAAAGTCGATGTCATATTCTATAATTATCATACGGTCGACTTCGGAACTATACAGAATGTTTATAAAGTGGTACGTTCCTTCGTTCTCGGGCAAAGAATTGAACTCCGCCGTATCAGTATTATAAATAAGCACATAGTCATAAACAGTGAAGTCGCGATACCACGTCATAACACCGACTAAATCATTGGGCACAGAACTTAACCAGCGGTCATCTGTTTTAATTTGTTTTTCAAATTCTTCTGATTGGGAGTTATTAAAGGTGATTTCACTTTTATAAAGAGTGCGTTCCCCGGATGGTCTCTGCCCCCATTGCGACATATCCTCGGTGCTTATGCTTGTGTATTCGGGTATATCTATACCAATTGTTTGCTCCGTTTCTATAACAGGTGTATCGCTATGGTCATACATTCCGTCGAAAATAAAGGCAAACGACCCGTAAATGCACAAAACAACAGTCATAATTATACCTGCAATAACATTCTTTTTGTATTTATATCCCTTGGATTTTAATATAAAGCCAAAAACAACCGATGCTACGGTAATTGGAGTAAACAAAAATAAAACCCAGATATTTTCTACAAATAATCCGTTTATCTCCGACACAACGAATATTAAATTCATACCGGCTATAATTGATAAAAGAGAGGCTATAAACAGTACAATTGATACCGTCCTCAACTTAGCAGGAGTTTGATTTACAACCACTTTATCAGAATTATTAAACATATACGAATAAAAAATTGAATTTTCCTTTAAATTTTCTTGCCTGACGATGTATGACTGACCCGAAATTTGGAAAAACAACCAACTCCCGTAATGGTTCACCTTTTCTATGTCTTTGTAATAACATTTTATCTGGCGTGTTCTTTCGTCGTTTTGATATATATTTATGTTTATGTAATCACCATAAAGTTGGTATTCATAGGTTGAGCCGGCAACTCGAGGAATGGTATTTTTACAAAACTTATCATATCTGCGAAGTTCTTTGAGAAAAACAAGTAAATTCACTATGAAAACGCCTGCACACAACCACAAACCGACCTGAGGATCGGTGGAAATGACAGCGGGTATTACCGCCATAATACATATTATCGCTGTAATAATAGGTCTTTTCCATATGTTTTTCCTCTGCATACGAAAAATCCCGTCAAGCTCAGTTATAGAAAAGTTGAATACATAATTTTCAAAAGGTGCTTCGTTTACGGCAAGTTCCTCGGTTTCGGTATTTAAAATATCATCAACCGAAACTCCGAAAACTTCTTTTAATCGTATTAAATTATCGATGGTGGGTACTGTCTGGTCTTTTTCCCACTGACTTATTGTTTGCCTGCTGACAAGTAATTTTTGCCCCAATTCTTCTTGTGACATACCCAAGTTTTTTCGGTACAATTGAATTTTTTCGCCAACGGTCATAAAACCACTCCTTTAACCGTTTTTATTATAACATACCATTAAGAAAAATAAAAGAATATATTACTTGCCTTTGTCAAGTGGCACTTGCGTGGGCGTTTTAACGGAAATTTTATTATAGCTAAAATTAATTTTAATTTATGCATAAAAAACACTTGACAACATATAATTGTAGTGTTATAATACTCAAGCACTTAGACGAGTGAAGTAAATATCGCGGAGTAGAGCAGCTTGGTAGCTCGTCGGGCTCATAACCCGGAGGTCATGTGGTTCAAATCCCATCTCCGCAACCAGTAATAAAGGATATCCTGTTTGGGTATCCTTTATTTTTATTATTATTCATTATATGGGATTTGAACCACCTCGCCGAAGGCGAACATAATCGGGTGTTCGCGTAGCGAATGATGGGCAGAGCCCATCAAATCCCATCTCCGCAACCAATAACAAAGGATACCCAATTGGGTGTCCTTTGTTTTTTGTTATGTTGATATTTTATCCACATGACCGACGGGTTCCCGGGGCAACACACGCGACCCCCGCCGGTGGCGGAAACAGGGAGCGTTTGTTGGCGTAGCGGTCAAAATCAACAGCGACGAACAGGAGCGACCGTGGATTTTGGGCACCGCAAGAGGGCAAGATGTGGTTCAAATCCCATCTCCGCAACCAAAAATAAAGGATATCCAGTTTGGGTATCCTTTGTTTTTTATTATTGTTTAT
>JAZNVE010000131.1:0-5109 GCA_045592665.1 Acutalibacteraceae bacterium | reverse complement strand
TTCTTCCAGTATTATTATCATATGTCGCATTTTCAAATTTATATTTTTTACTTTTTATTGTTACTTCAGCTGATTTATATAATGTATACATTCGTATATTGTATTTTATTTTTTGTCTTCTTTCTTTTTGCGGAAGAGAATTGCCTGAACAGGGAAGAAGGCAATGAACTGGAAGAACATACAACCAAAGGTTGAAATGTTGTTTGCAAGAGCCGGAGACCAATCCCAACCGAGTAATAATGTGTTGATTGTGGGAGCAAGCCATGCAGATCCAAGAAGAATTATAACGGTGCAAACGAGGTAGATAGGAAGTGTAATTGCTATATTCGCACTTGATTTGAAAGTCTTTTCTCTGTTAATGAAGAATGCGACAATCTGAGCAACAACGTTTGAAACGTTGAATGCGATACAGTGACCAAGACCACCGAGGATGATTTCACCGGCCTCGTTGTAGTTAACGGGATAGTTGAAAACGGGAACATCGTTAATTACAAGTTTTACGAATTCCTGATCGAAAAGTTCTTTAACAGCGGGAATCATAGGAATAAGGTTAACCAATGCAATCTGGACAATGCAAGCACCTAAACTTGCAAAAATAAATTTAACAAATATCCAAAGTTTTGCAAGAAAAGCTTTCTTGCCATCTGCGGGTTGAGTAGTTTTTGACATAAAAATATCTCCTTCACTTAAATGTATTGATATACTACCATATAAAAAAATATAAGTCAACAAAAAGGCTTTGACAATCACAAAAATTTGTTTTATAGTATATTTGTACCCTTTGTGGGAATAATTTCTAATAATTAATATCGGAAAGGATGTATTTTTATGGAACTTAAAGGCTCAAAAACCGAACAGAATCTTCGTGCCGCATTCTCGGGCGAAAGTGAAGCAAGAAATAAATATACCTATTTCGCATCTGTTGCAAAAAAAGAGGGTTATCAGCAGATTGCCGCTATTTTTGAACAGACCGCCAATAACGAAAAAGAACACGCTAAAATGTGGTTTAAAGAGCTTCAGGGTATCGGTACAACTGCCGATAATCTTCTTTCTGCCGCTGAGGGTGAAAATTACGAGTGGACCGATATGTACAAAACCTTTGCTGACGAAGCTGAAGAAGAAGGCTTTACCGAAATTGCAAAGCGTTTCCGTATGGTAGCCGAGATTGAGAAATCACACGAAGAACGTTACAGAGCTCTTCTCAATAATGTTGAAATGCAGGCAGTATTTGAAAAGGCTGAGGAAACAATGTGGGAGTGCCGTAACTGCGGTCACCTTGTAATGGGTAAAAAAGCACCTGAGGTTTGTCCCGTATGTAAGCACCCCCAGAGCTACTTCGAAGTAAGAAAAGAGAATTATTGATTTTGATTTTTGCACCTGTTTCTCCTGAGGGGAAGCAGGTGTTTTTACTTTGTGTAATATATACTTTCAACAATTTATGCCCGTGGTATTTGGTAAGTTGTTTAATTGACATATTATAGTAAAATTGTTAAAATAATATATTGAAAAAATATAATTTACTCTTTAAAGGAGAATGTAATATGGGTTTTAATGAAATTGCGGCTAAAGCCGTCAGAAAAATCGGTAAAATGAGTTCTAAAAAACTTGTTAAAAAGGGTGTAAAAGCCGAGGCTCTTCCCAGACCCGAGCCCACCGTAATCAAGGGTGAAAGCTACGTTTGCGGTTATGCTATGCGTGAGGTTATGCCCGAGGATATTAAGGCTAACACTTACTGGATTGCAGGTCACGGTATGGGTCACGTTATTGAGAGCGTTCACGACCCCGTTACAGTCAGTGCAATGTGGATTGGTGCGGATGATAACGGTGGTTATATACATATCAGTGCCGACATTATCGGACTTACAAACTTTGAGCTTAATCTTGTTCGTGACGAGCTTAAGGACTTAATAGAAAAAAGCAATTGTGCAGGTGTTTTTGCATCCTGTACTCATAGCCACGCAGGTTTTGATACAGTTGGTTATTGGGGTCAGCTTATGAAACTTCAGAGCGGTAAAGACCCTGAATATATGGAATTACTTCTTAAATCACTTAAGGAAGTTGCAATTGAGGCTTATGAAAACCGTAAACCGGGTAAACTTTATATCGGTACTGTTCATGTTCCCGAGGCTCAGTTCTGCAAACGTGAACCCAACGCTATGCACGATGTACTTACAAGAACACGTTTTGTTCCCGATGACGGCTCAACCGAAACCTGGTTCTTGAATTACGCGGCGCATCCCAATACCTTGGGTGGCGATAACCGTGAATGTGGTGCGGACTATCCCTATTGGTTAAGAAAATATATTAACGATGAAAAGACAGTTAACGTTCTTTTTGGTGTAGGTGCTATCGGTGCCGTTGACCCGGGTGACTTCTGCGAAGATAAAAAAGAAAGAACACGTCTTGAGGGTCTTACACTCGGTAAAGCCGCTCTCGGTATTGACAACGACAAGGAAATGCCAGTTGAAATTACCGTTCTTCAACAGAAATACTATTCACCCGTTGATAACGGTCTTCTTGCTCTTATGGCAACAATTAAGGCTTGTTCATCACAGCGTTATCCCTGCGACAAAGGTGATTTGGGTCTTGCTCTTCTCACCGAAATGGCATACATAAAACTCGGTACACAACAGATTTTACTTCTTCCCGGTGAGCCCTTCCCCGAGGTTATCTACGGTGGTGCAGCTCCTGCAGAAGAATCTGCAACAGGTAAGGGTATTGGAATTAACCCCACACCCATTATTGATATCGTAGGTGATAAAGACTTGCTCGTTTACTGCGTAACCAACGATATGACCGGTTATTGCGTAACACCCAATGACTTCATTCTTCACGAAACTCAGGCTTATATTGAGCAGGGTAAGGACGTATTCGACAGACGACATTATCACGAGACAAACTCTCTCGGCTACCTTACAAACGAAACAATTGCCGAAAATGTTGCGGATATTATGAGTCGCGTAAAATAAGATTTTTGAAAGGGACGGGAGAGTCGCTCTCCCTTTTCGGTACTTTTTTTGGAAAAAGAAAAAAGGATACAGATTCTCGATAAAACCATAAACGGTGCATTAAAGGTTTTTGCCGACTCCATAAAAGTCGGTGATGAAGCCATTCTTTCAGAAAAATATGTTACTGAGAATTTCTATGAGGGAACACCTCAGTTTCTGAATGAATGTGATGAAAAATCTAAATGGAGTCTTGGATTTGCCGATGTGATCTTAACGCCCACCGATTACCAAAAACGACCATATTATATGGGTGGATATATGGTGCCCGACAACAAGTTTAAAAATCTTATAGAAGATGTTGTTGATGATATGATGGGTCGAGCCATAGCACTTGATGACGGCTCTGACAGAGGAGTATCGGTTTTTTGCACCATTGACTGTATCGGAATCACAAATGGCGATATACGGGGAATAAGAAAGCTTTTTAAGCAAAAAGCTAAAAAGGCATTTCCTGATAAAAAGTTTGCTTCTGTTAATGTTTTTTCGACCCACGCCCACAGCTGTGTTGACACACAAGGTTTGTGGACAGAGTTTCCCTCAAAGCTTTTGAGAAATCTAAACAGAAAATATACGGGTAGAGGCGTACTCGAAAAAGGCGCAGATGAACAATATATGCGCTTTTTATATAACAGTGTAAGCGATGCCCTTGTGAATGCTGTTAAGGATATGACCGAGGGTGAAATGACATTTGCTCAAAAGGACATTACCGAGGATTATTTTATAAATAAAAACAGACCTTCTTCAAAGGGGATTGTTACAGATATTACAAGGCTCACCTTTACGCCTGATGATAAAAGCAAAACTCCCACAATAATAGTTAATCTTCCTGCTCATCCCGATGTGGCAGGTTTAGCTGTGAAAGGTGAAAAGGGTTCAGGTCGTCGTCTTTCCGGTGAATACGTGTATTATATGGGCGAAGTGATAAATAAAGCAGGATATAATTTTATGTTCTTTAACGGTGCGATATGCGCAATCTATATGTCCTGTGACAATTCTACCGATGGATTAAAACTTAACCACAGGTACGAGTTATCCGTGCGTTTCGGTCGTGAAATCGGTAAGATTACTTTGGCTCTCACAAAATCACTTGATGAAGTAAAAAAAGATAAACTTCTTTATAACGAGCGAGAGATAGAGAGAGAAAAAGCGCTTTCGGAAAGAAACGGCGGTAAATACACCCTTTGGTGTGAGGGCTGGGAGCCTGTAGAGGAAAAAAAGGTTGCTCCGATTCTTAATATACGATTAAAAGAGGTTAAAATCCCCATTAAAAATAATCTTTTAGTGGCGGCAGGTAAGCTTAAATTAGCCAATTATAAAGTTCTTGTCGAGGGCAAAAATCAATTTGCCGTATGGACGGAAATCGGGTATATGGAGCTTGGAAACCAACTGAAAATTGCAATGGTTCCGGGTGAATTTTGTTGTGATTTGTTGGTGGGCGGTGCATCACTTTATGCAAAAGGGTCCGTAACTCACACGGATTTTGGCTTTCCGCCCATACGTAAAATATTTAGTAAAGACACAATCGTTTTCGGTCTTGCCAACGATGCCATAGGCTATATTGTACCCGATAACGATTATACAATGGGCGACCCCCAAAATCATTATCACGAGCTTGTTTCTCTCGGGTGTAAAACAGGGTCATCGGTAATGAGGGGCTTTTTAAATTTGGCAAAAGAAATTGACGAAATTCGCTAAAAGGGAGGGTTTTTATGAAGTATTATCTCGGTATCGACGGCGGCGGTACACGTACAACCGCAAGTGTCTGCGAAGAAAATGGTGCTTTGGTATGTAAAGTAAAGGGTAAAACTATTAATTTTTACTCCGTCGGTATGGAAACTGCACGTAAAAACCTTTCGGATATTATGAATGATGTACATAAAAATATCGGTGACATCACTTTTAAGAGTGCTTTTATCGGTTGCACCGCATTGGATAACAGGGCGGACGAAGAAACGGTAAATTCTCTTTGTGGCGGTATAATTCGTAGTGATAAAATTACTATGGATAGTGACACCTACGTTGCCCTTTTTTCCGGAGATTGCTCCGTTTCACGTGCGGTTGTTATCTGCGGTACGGGTTCAATGGTTACGGGTATTGAAGA
>JAZNVE010000130.1:0-7722 GCA_045592665.1 Acutalibacteraceae bacterium | reverse complement strand
ACATTTTGTAACACTTTTGGGGCATATTTTAACTAAAGGGGTTGACAAAACGGGTTATTAAGGTTATAATACGACCCGCTGATTACAATTTGTAACCTTTTTGGAGGAAAATATGACAAAACGATTACTTGGTTTGTTATTAGTGGTTTTAGCAACCGTAATTGTAATCCCTACGTTTGTTACCAAAACTGAGGCGGCAAATAATGAGGAGTACAATATAGGCGATGCCATCACTTATGCTGAAAAGAACTGGGACAACGGTCGTGGTCTTTGTGCACAGTTTGTTTCAGAATGTCTTAATTACGGTGGTGTGGATGCCTACGGTATGCGAGTAGTAGACCTCTATAACGAGCTTTTAGCAAAAGAGTACGGCAAATCATATAAACTCACTCTTACAAACGGAAAAAGCGGTAGCATAAGAATGTCGGATAATGAGGGCAAAGTTAAAAAAGGCGACCCCATTTTCTATTATTGTAATGTTTGTGAAAATTACGAGCATGTTGTTCTTTGTAACGGTGTTAACAGCAAGGGTTATGTTCAGGATTATGCTCACAATAAAGCCCATAACGGTAAAAAACAGACTTATACTTATAATCATTGCGGTTCGGATAACTGGACAATATATTCAATAAGCATTGATAACGGCGATACACTTAAAACACCCGAGGTAAAAAGCATTACAGGTAGCGCAAAGGGTGTTGAGGTTAAATGGGATGCGGTAAAATTCGCGGACTTTTATAATGTTTACCGTAAAGAGCCCGGCGGTAAATGGACTGTGTTTAAAAAGATAAAATCCACTACTTATACCGATACTGATGCCGAGAACGGTAAAACCTATATCTACACCGTAAAAGCCTGTAATAAAAAAACGATGAGTGGCTATAAGCCTTCTGCTGAATATAAATTTGTTAATAAAATTGCATTCACCTCAATTTCAGCTACGAATAAGGGTGTGAAATTGACCTGGGAAAAGAACAGCGCGGCAACAAGCTACTATATATACCGTAGTGTTGATGGCGGTAAATGGGCGAGATACGCGGTTGTCAGAGGCAATACGAAAACAACGTATATTGATTCAAACGTTGAAAGCGGTAAGAATTACAGATATAGAGTAAGAGGCTTAGCAGGCTCAGCTTTGGGAGCTTATGATTCAATCGGAACAGGTATTAATTTTGTTGATACGCCCGCCCTTAAAATCGTAAAGAATACAAAAGACGGTATTTCTTTAAAATGGGGTAGCGTAAAGGGTGCAACCGGTTACCGCGTTTACAGACGTACTACAACGGACAAAGGTTGGACTTATCTCGGTGTTATTAAGGGTACAACTTATAATGATAAAAAAGTTCAGAATGATGTAACTTACAGGTACACTGTACGAGCAATTTTCAAAAATTCTCTCAGTGCTTTTGAAAGCGGTTTAGTTCTCAAACACATTAAAACCCCCGAAATCACTTCAATTATAAGTGTTGATAATGGTCTCTCAATTGAATGGGAAGAAGTTTCAGGTGTTTCGGGATATTACCTTTACCGTAAAGCCGAAGGCGAAAAGAAATGGACAAGAATTGCCACAGTAAGAAATGGCAACGAATACGTTGATACAGATGTTAAAGATGGTGTTGAATACACTTACACAGTAAAAGCCTTCTTTGATAAAACTGTTAGTGCATATAACGCAGACGGAGTAACTTTCAAATATATTCGCAAGAATGAATATGAAATTGAAGCTCCCGATACTGATACCGAATCAGACGATATTGATTAATAAATAAAATAAATCCCTTGGTTATCAAATGATAATCAAGGGATAATTTTTATGTATAAGTTTTATCTTTCCTCGCGGAAGTAGTTTATACCAAGGCTTCCGGGGGGTTGATGTTCTCTCTTTTTACGCATACTTGTAATAATAAGAACAACGATTGTAACAACATAGGGAAGCATTTTGAAAAGTTCCTGAGTTTCTGTACCGAGACCCTGGATATAGTTGTTTGCGTTGCAAAGTGCACCGAAAAGGAATGAACCGATAATTGCAAAAGAAGGATTCCAGAGTGCGAAAATAACAAGGGCAATAGCCATCCAACCACGGTCACCGAAGGCGTTGTTTGACCAAACGCCGTTTGCGTAAGCCATAACGTACTGAAGACCGCCAAGACCTGCAATAGCACTACCGATACATGTAGCAACATAACGATAACGTGTAACATTGATACCTGCGGCGTCTGCAGTAGCGGGATTTTCACCAACTGAACGAAGGTTAAGACCTACACGTGAACGCTTAAGAACAATTGAGACTACAATAGCGATTACAATAGAAAGGTAGGTAAGGAAATCGTGAGAAAGGAAAAGTTCGCCAAACCAACCTAAGTTATCCGCAAAGGGAAGTTTTGTTAAAAAGAATGAACTTGTTTTAGTGAGGGCAATTGAGGGTAATTCGCTTTTTGTGATGTTAATAAGCGAAGCACCAAGGAAGTTACCCAAACCGATACCGAGAGTTGTAAGTGCAAGACCTGTAACATTCTGGTTTGCGTGAAGTGAAACTGTAAGGAAACTGTATATAAGTCCCATAATCACAGAACCTGCAATAGAGCAAACGAGAGGAATAATTACTGCGAGAAATGCATTCATATTGTTTATGTCGTTTCCGCAGGCGTTTTCATAAAGGAAAGAGCCTACAACACCACTAATGGCACCAACGTACATAATACCGGGAATACCAAGGTTAAGGTGACCGGATTTTTCAGTAATAATTTCACCTGTTGAACCGTAAAGAAGTGGGACACCAAGGAGAATTGCACGGCAAATAAATTGAATAATCATGCTTTAACCTCCTTTTTACTGTGACGGAACTTGATTGAGTAGTGGATAAAGAATTCACAACCAACAAGCATAAGAATAACGATACCTACAATAATTTCCGAGAATGAGGAGTTAAGGTGTGAAGCATCGGCAACCTTTGAAACGCCTATTTTCAAGAAGATAACAATAGCGGTCATAATAACCATAATAAAGGGGTTGAACTGACCGAGCCAGGACATAAGAATTGCGGTGAAACCCTGACCTCCGACCAGGTTGGTGTTTATACTATGGTCTTTACCTGCAACGAGGAGCATACCTGTTACACCACATAAAGCGCCTGAGATTGCCATGGTGCGTATAATAACTTTTTTAACGTTTATACCTACGTAACGGGCAGTGTTCTGGCTTTCGCCCACAACGGAGATTTCGTAGCCCTGTTTACTGTATTTGAGGTAGATAAACATAATAACCGTAATAGCCGCAACAGTTACGATGTTAACGAAGTAATCATTACCGCCTACTGATGGGAAGTTACCGTAGCTAACGGGGTTAATAACGTTTGAACCACCGCCTTCTATGTAAACATAGTAAGCAATAATCTGTGTGGCGATGTAGTTCATCATAAGTGTGAAAAGAGTTTCGTTTGTATTAAACAAAGCCTTGAAAACGGCAGGTATCAAGCCCCATATAGCACCGGCAACAATACTTGTAACAATAATTATTGCGAAAAGAGCGGGGGTTGAGAGTCTTTCGCCGAAATTAATCATACAGTATATGGAGGCGAGACCGCCCATAAGAGCCTGACCTTCTGCACCGCAGTTCCAGAATTTCATTTTGAATGCGGGGGTAAGAGCCAAAGCCAAGGCAAGAAGAATTGCAATTTCCTGAAGATATTTCCAAAGCATTGTGGTTTTACCTTCGAGCAATCTTCCGAAAACACCGGTAAACATAACTTCGTATGATTCCAAAAGGCTTTTTTCGGTAATGAGCATTGAGAGAATACCCACAAGGAGAAAACCGACTAAAATTGTAATTCCGCGGATAATCCATGCCTTCCATTGGGGCATATCATCACGCTTAACAATACGAAAAAGAGGATCGTGATGTTTTTCAGCAGTATTAGCCATTGTTATTCTCCTTTCCGTCTTCTTTGGATTTTGTCATAAGAAGACCTATTTCATCTTTGGTAGCGGTTCTTGCGTCAACAATACCTGTGATTCTACCTGAACCGATAACCATAATTTTGTCGCAAAGTTCAAGGAGAACGTCAAGGTCCTCACCGACGAAGATAATGGCAACGCCCTGTTCCTTTTGTTGGTTAAGAAGGTTGTAAATCATATAGGATGAGTTGATATCGAGACCTCGTACAGGGTAGGCAACCATAAGTACAGTGGGCGAAGCGGCGATTTCACGACCAACAAGAACCTTCTGCACGTTACCGCCGGAAAGACGGCGTACGGGTGTACTTGCACTGGGTGTAACAACCTCAAGGTCTTTAATGATTTTAAGGGCAAGGTCTTTGGGCTGTTTACGTTTGAGGAAGATATTTCCCTTTGTGTAACTACGGAGCATCATATTATCAACGATGTCCATATTACCAACAAGACCCATACCAAGTCTGTCTTCGGGTACGAATGAAAGTCTTACACCCATATGACGTATTTGAACGGGTGTTTTGTCTCTGAGACTTTCTTTTTTGCCGGTTTTGGGGTCGAAGTAGAAGATATCACCGTATTCGAGTCTCTGAAGACCTGCAATGGATTCAAGAAGCTCTCGCTGACCTGAACCCGCAATACCTGCAATACCGAGGATTTCACCGCTTTTTGCCGAGAAAGAAACGTTGTCAAGGACAGTAGTTCCCATTCTGTCAACGCAGGTAATACTGTTTACTACGAGTCTGTCAGTGGTGTTCTTGGGGTCATTTCTCTTAATATTAAGGTCTACTTTTTCACCAACCATCATTTCAGTAAGCTGTGATTCGTTGGTTTCTGCGGTATTTACCGTGCCGACGTATTCACCTTTACGAAGAACCGCAACTCTGTCGGAAAGAGAAAGAACCTCGTGAAGCTTATGGGTGATGATTATAATACATTTTCCGTCGTCACGCATACGGCGTAAGATACTGAAAAGTTTTTCAGTTTCCTGGGGTGTAAGTACGGCGGTAGGCTCGTCAAGAATAAGGATATCCGCACCTCTGTAAAGAACCTTTATAATTTCAACTGTCTGCTTTTCCGAAACGGACATAGTATAAATTTTCTTTTCGGGGTTAAGGTCAAAACCATATTGATTACTGATTTTCTTGATTTCCTCGGTAGATGCTTTAAGGTTGTATTTACCGTCCTCTATACCGAGAATGATATTTTCGGCAGCAGTAAAAACATCAACGAGTTTGAAGTGCTGGTGTATCATACCTATTTTGTATTTAAAGGCATCTTTAGGTGATGTGATACTTGCTTCTTTCTCGTCGATATAAATCTGACCTTCGTCGGGGAAGTAAATACCCGAAATCATATTCATAAGGGTTGTTTTACCACTACCGTTTTCACCGAGAATGGAAAGAATTTCCCCGCGGTAAGCGGTAAGATTAACATTTTTGTTAGCAACTACCTTACCGAATGTTTTGGTTATATTTTTTAACTCAATAGCAGGTTGTTTCGTCACAATAAACCTCCTCTTTATCTAATTCTCAATAAATGGTTGGTAAATTTCCCAGCCATTTATTCAAAATTAGTCTGAGGCGGAAGGGTTAACTTCCGTCTCAGACCTTAAAATTAATTAGTAAGCTTCGTCAAGAAGATTGATGCCGTCGATTCTTACGTCGAAGTAGGGAGCTGAACGTTTTGCTGATTCAGCGAAAACACCGTCTTCAACAACTTCTGTATCGGGAGTGAATTTATCATCTGTGTCAACGTCAGCTTTGTAGTTGTCGAGCTTTTTACCGTCAACTGTGAAGTTAGCAGTATCGAAAACGTTAATCTTGCCTGCAAGGAGGTCAGCCTTAACAGCTTCGAGCTTTTCAACAGTGCCTTTAGCAGCAGCTTTTTCGTTAACGTCTGTAAGAACAACTGAGCCTGTTTCAATTGTACCTGTCCAGTCAGTGTCGATAGCTTTACCGTCCATTACGCACTGAATCATATACTTGAAGTAAGGAGTCCAGTCGATTCTTGAAGAAACGATGAATGTGTTGGGACAAGCTTCGATTGTTGAACCGTTGTAAGAAACGTTGGGAACACCTGCTGTTTCACAAGCTGTGGGAGCACCCATTGAGTCAGCGTGCTGGCTGATAAGAACGCAACCACCTGCGATAAGAGCCTGAGCAGCTTCTTTTTCTTTCTGTTCGTCGTACCATGAACCTGTGAATTTAACGTCCATTGTAACTGAGGGGCAAACTGATTTTGCACCAAGGTAGAAGGAAGTGTAACCTGAAATAACCTCTGCGAATGTGAAAGCACCAACGTAACCCATCTTAGCTTCTTCAGCTGTGATGTCGCCTGCTTCGATCATTTCGTTGAGTTTGAGACCTGCAGCAACACCTGCAAGATATCTGCCTTCGTAGATAGATGCGAAAGCATTGTGGAAGTTAGCAACGCCTGCTGTGTGAGCCTGAGTACCTGTTGCGTGGCAGAACTGAACATCGGGATACTTCTTAGCAGCATCGATAAGGAATGATTCGTGACCGAAGCTGTCAGCGAAGATGATGTCACAACCGTCAACTTCAACAAGTTCAACAGCAGCATCATAGCAGTCTTTAGACTCAGGAATCTGAGTTTTCTGAGCATATTCAACGCCCATTTCTTCACAAGCCTTTTTAGCAGCATCCATGAAGTTTTTGTCGTATGTTGACTGCTCGTCGTGAAGGAAGATGAAACCAACCTTGAGGTCAGTAACCTGTGCGTTCTTGTCAGCGTCTGTGCCGGGGTCTTTGTCCTTACCGCAAGCTGCGAAACAGCCAAGAACCATTACGAGAGCAAGACAGAGAGCAAGAACTTTTGCGAACTTTTTCATTTTCATTACCTCCGTTAAGGATATTTATTTGTCAACAATCGTCGTTTCTGAAGGTGATGTTACCATCACTCATACTTTCTACGATTGCCAATGACCGAACTTTATAGCCCTTATCACGCAGGGCTTTGCCACCGGGTTGGAAACCCTTTTCGATGGCGATACCAATGCCGACAACCTCGGCACCCGCTTGATTGATAATGTCAATCAATGCGTTGCAGGCGTTACCACCCGCCATAAAATCATCGATTATAAGAACCTTGTCGGATGAATCAAGGTATTTTTTAGAAACGTTCATTGTGTATTCCTTACCGTGGGTAAAGGAATAACATTTTGCACTGTAAACCTCGTTACCGACATTTTTGTGCTGAGCTTTTTTGGCAAAAAGCGCGGGTAAATTAAAGTATTTAGCGGTAAAAACCGCAATACCTATACCCGAGGACTCGATAGTAACAACTTTTGTTGCACCACAGTCTTTGAAAAGGCGGTAGAATTCCTTGCCCATTTCGTCAAGAAGATTAACGTCAAGCTGGTGATTAAGGAACATATCCACCTTTAAAATGTCGGTACCTATGGAAACGCCTTCGTTAGCGATTTTTTCTTCAAGAAGTTTCATAAACAACTCACCCTGCAACAACATATAGCATTACACGACAAATTATACATTAATAAGACGTGTTTTTTCAAGAGGAAATTATGTAAAACATCCCGCTGAAAAATTTTTCGTCACTTTGCAAAAAAAAACGAGGTATTTATAATGCAAAATGCAAAAATCAGGACTTGTATTAATATCACGAAATGATAGTTCGATTCAATACTGAAACAGGGGTAAAATGTTGGGTTTTTATAACAGTTTCTTATCTTCGTCAAAATAACCAAAGAACAATACAAAAACAAGAGAATACCAAAGATTAAAACAAATTTATT
>JAZNVE010000129.1:0-13117 GCA_045592665.1 Acutalibacteraceae bacterium | reverse complement strand
AGAGGGGATGCGGCTACTGCTAAAAGTCCGCCACCGGCAAAGAAACCGATGTGTAGCCCCGCAAAATAAAGCATTGCAATGGTCATAAATACGAAAACGAGTGCCGAACCCATATCACCCGTAAGCACAACCAAACCGATGGGCACAAGTGCGTGAACACCTAAAAGTAAAACCGAAAGAGGTTTGTTGATGGTATCTCTACAAAGCTCGAGATGCATTGAGAAGGTTATAACATATCCGATTTTTACAAGCTCCGACGTTTGGAAATAAATTGGACCGAAAGCAAGCCATGATTTTGCATCCGGTCGTGATTCAGGTGCAACACCGAATAATAAGGTAATAACCATTAATACGATACAGACTATGCCGATTATAGGCCATAGTTTCATTATTAGCTCGTAATCAATTGCAGATATTATTAGTGTCAGTATAAGTCCTGCTACAGCAGCAATAATCATAACGGTAGCATCTCGGGATATAAATTGACCATCCTGAAGGTTACACATTGTAGCACTGTGGACCATTAGAATACCAAAAATTGATGCCGCCATAATCAGAAAAAATAGTGGTTTATTGGTTTCTGAAATAAAGCGTTTCGCAAGGGAAAATATTTTTTTCAAGGCATTGCCCCCTTGATTTTAACAAGTAATATTGTTATTATACATATGTTAGATTTTTATTTCAAGTGTTTTACTTTTTTTTGAGGTATTTATGGTAGAGGTTATTTCAAATTCTCCCGAACAGACAGAGGTTTTCGGTGAGCTTCTCGGTAAAGCTCTTGCCGGTGGTGAAACTGTAGCGTATTTTGGCGGTCTTGGTATGGGTAAAACCCGATTTACTGCTGGTCTTGCTCGCGGTATGGGGATTACTGCGGATGTTTCAAGCCCCACATTCGCTCTTGTTCACGAGTATCGCGGTGCTAAGAATTTATATCATTTTGATATGTACAGGATATCAACATTTGAGGATTTGTGTTCAACGGGTTTTTACGATTACCTTGATTGGGGCGGTGTTCTCGCCGTTGAGTGGAGCGAGAATATCGAAAACGCACTCCCTGAGGACAAGTTAATCAAAATTGAAATTTCTCGCGGTGAAAATGATGATAGTCGTATTTTAAGAATGAGTGGTGACAGTGTTTATGAAGATTCTTGGCGTTGACAGTTCCGCTACTGCCGCAAGTGCCGCGGTTTTGTATGACGGTAAAGTTCTTTCTCTTAATTTTTCCAATACGGGCCTTACTCATAGCCAGACACTTTTACCTATGATTGAAAGTACACTTAAAATAGCGGGGGTTTCTGTTAACGATATTGATTTGTTTGCAATATCTAACGGTCCGGGCTCATTTACGGGTGTTCGTATAGGTGTAGCCGCAGTAAAAGGCATCGCTCAACCTTTAGATAAAAAGTGTGTGGCAATATCAACCCTTGAAGTTATTGCTAAGCCTTTGGAAAATACGGGTTGTTGTGCAGTTGCGGTTATGGATGCTCGTTGTAATCAGGTTTATACGGCTCGTTTCGATTGTACTGACGGATTAAACAGAATGTCACCTGATGAGGCAATTACAATTGATGAGTTGTATGAAAAACTTAAAGGTATTAATAAACCCATTGTGCTTATCGGTGACGGTGCAAGGGTTACTTATAGCAAAATATATGATAGACTTGATGGTGTTTCAATGGCACCGGCATCTATTTGTTATCAGAGTGCGGCAGATGTTGCGTTGTTAGCATACGAGAAAAGTGAAAGTGGTACTTTGGAGCTTCTTGATGCCAATGATGTTTTGCCCAATTATCTTCGCCTTTCACAGGCGGAGCGTGAATTAAAAAAGAAAAATAATAATTGAAAGGTTGTTTAATATGTTAGTTTTAGCGTCAGACCACGCAGGTTTCCCTCTTAAAGAAGAAATTAAGGCTTACCTTGATGAAAAGGGTATTGAGTACATAGACTGCGGTACTGATTCAACAGCATCTGTTGATTACGCAAAATTTGCACAGGTAGCTTGTCTTAAGGTTACAGCAGGTGAAGCAGATAAAGCAATTCTCTGTTGCGGTACAGGTATCGGTATCTCTATGGCGGCAAATAAAGTCAAGGGTATCAGAGCGGCTTGTTGCTCAGATTATTTCAGTGCTAAGTTTACAAGAATGCATAATGATGCAAATGTACTTTGTATGGGTGCTCGTGTTATCGGTGCAGGTCTTGCTTGTGAGCTTGTAGATGTTTTCATTAATACTGAGTTTGAGGGTGGAAGACATCAACGTCGTGTTGACCAGATTACCGCAATTGAAAACGGTGAAATCCTTTGAATAAGAAGAAATTAATCAAGAAGATTGCTTTAAGTCTCACGGCACTTATTATCGTGTTGTCCACGGTCTTTTTGTTAATAGGGAATTTTTACGTTGATGTGCAACAAATCCACATTTTTAACGATAAAATCCCCGAAAGTTTTCATAATTACCTGATAGCTCACGTTTCAGACTATCACAACCGAACATCATCCGTTGTTGATAAGCAGATTTTAGATAGTCTTAAAGAGGAGCAACCTGATATTATAGTGATAACAGGTGACCATATCGATTCTAAAAATCCCAATGTGGATGTTGCCTTAGAATTTACACGAAAACTTTGTGAAATTGCTCCTGTTTATTATGTTACGGGTAATCACGAGTCCAATGTGTGGCGCTCTAATGAAAGTGAGTTTAATCGTCTTATTGACGGGTTAAGTGATATGGGCGTTACGTTGTTAAGGAATTCGTCTGTTAAAATCCAGAATGAAGCAGGGGACTATTTTTATCTTCATGGTATTGAAGACCCGTATTTTTACGGCGGATATGAACAGGATTTTCAAAGGACAGAAATTCTTTGCAATGACCTTAATATAAATGACGAAGAACTTAATGTTCTTTTGGCACATCACCCTGAAACCTTGTCTGTTTACCAAAAATATAATTTTGATTTGGTCTTTTCGGGGCATGCTCACGGTGGTCAGATAACATTTTTCGGTAAAGCCATTATGGCACCTGACCAAGTAACTTTCCCGCCATACACTGAGGGTCTTTACAAGATGGTTGATACTCAACTTGTTTTGAGCAGGGGTATAGGTTACAGTATGTTTCCGTTAAGAGCTTTCTGTAATCCACATCTTATATATGCAGAATTCAAAGCAAAATAAAACAGTCCGAACAATTGCTCGGACTGTTAATTTTTATTCTGCTTTTAATGCTCTCTGTAACCAGATTGATGCAATATCAATTGCGGCGTACATACCGTTCTTTTCGGTTCTTTTAACAATTGCTTCGAGCGGATTGATGTTTGGGTCGGTATTTAAAAGCTGAACAATAACCTTGTCTGCAATTTTAACGCCGTGAACCTCGTGAGAAGAAGCAACGGAAAGCATTATAACAAAGGGGTCACTCATATTACCGTAGTAAATTGTGTTACCCTTACGAACGAGGGGTTTACCTTTGTAGGTAAGAAAACTTGCCTGAGTATCAGCCAAACTAAACACTCCTTAATTTAAAATACCTTAGTTGAGAAGATAGGACTTAAGAAGAACCTGAAGAAGTTCATCACGGTCGATTTTTCTTATAAGGCTTCTTGCGTTATTGTGTGTTGTGATGTAGGTGGGGTCTTCAGACAGTATATAACCTACAAGCTGACTGGTAGGATTGTAACCCTTTTCAACTAAAGAATTATAAACTGATACAAGAATCTCACGCATCTCTTTTTCATGGTCATCACTGATTGTGAATTGGATTGTTTTATCTGTCATAAATACACCTCCTAAAACTATATTTCCATTATAAACTAAAGTTATAAAAATTACAACAACAATTTATTAAGATTCGGTAAATTATGCTCTGAGCTCAATGCCGATTTCTTTAAGATTCTTAAGAATTTCGTCAATCCAAGCCTGTACTTCATCCATTTCAAGGGTTCTTTCTTTGGATGAGAAGATAAGGCGGACTGTTACACTCTTGATTTCGCCGTTGTCGTAAGTGTCGATAACCTTAACATTTTCAAGTTCCTTAAGACCGAGTTTGTTCCAACACTCGCTAAGGTCTGCAAAGGTTTTACCCTCTTTCATTATAAGCGAAAGGTCGTAATAAGTTGACTGCTGAGTTGAAGGCTCTACGAATGAAATATTAGCACCGTTAACAGTGATGAAATCATCAATGTCAATTTCAATACAAACTACCTTTGCTACCTTGTCAACCTTAGTAGCATTAGTGGGATGGAGTGTATTGATGATACCCATATCAACGCCTTCGCATGAAATAAGGGCGGTGTTTTTGGGATGTTGCCAACTGTGAAGGGGAGCAACCTTCTTGAGTGTGGGAGCTTTATGCTTAATCTGTGTAAAGATATTGTTAACTATTGTAAGACCTTTGAAGAATAAATCTTTTTCGGTCGCGTTTTTATCATAAAGAACAATACCTAAACTACGGCGTTCGTTTGCAGTACCGTCGGCTTTAATACCCTTAACAATTCTGCCGATTTCAAAGATACCATAACTTTCTGCGAAATCCTTGTTTTCGGATGCGGCAAGTAAAAGTGTGGGTATCATTGAGTTACGGATAGTACCGTTATCGGAGCTTTCAATGTTGAGTATTTTAACGTTTTCCTCAACTTCAATACCGAGTTTCTTGTATTTTCTTACGTCGCCCCAGATGTATGAATGAACTTCGTGGAGGTCATAGTGCTTAACAAGAATATCCTTAATTTCATTGCTTTCAGAACGAACAGGGGCACTCTTAACGGGTTTAAGAGGGCTCTTTGTTGTTATGATACTGAAGTTATCATAACCGTAAATTCTTGTAATTTCTTCAATGATGTCCGCTTTGATTGTAACGTCTTTTGTTGCTCTGTATGAGGGTACTTTTACAATGAAATCGGTTTCATTTTTTGTTACACCGAAACCGAGTGCTTTAAGAGTTTTAACAATTCTTTCTTCGCTGATATCAATACCTGTGTATTTGTCAACGTAAGCTTTATCAAATGAAATTGTGATTTCGGGATATTTTCTTACATATTCATCTGTAAGTTGTGAAGCAACTTTTGCACCTTCATCAATTGATTTAAGAAGGTAAGCAAAACGTTTTGCCGCAGTAACAGTCATTTCAGGGTCAAGCATTTTTTCGTATCTTGCCGAAGCATCTGTACGAAGACCGAGTCTTGAAGATGATTTTCTTACACTGATACCGTCGAAGTTTGCACATTCAAGTACAACTGCATCTGTATCACCGACGATTTCTGAATCAAGACCGCCCATAATACCTGCAATAGCAACGGGAGTTGAGCCGTTCTGGATAAGAAGAGTATCGGTTGTGATATCACGCTCTGTTTTATCAAGAGTTGTGAATTTGCAATTCTCTTCAGGTGTGCCTACAACAATTTCATCAATTTTATTGGCATCAAAAGCGTGGGTGGGTTGACCCATTTCAAGCATAATGTAGTTTGTAAGGTCGGCAAGAAGATTGATTCCACGCATACCGCAGTAGTAAAGTC
Organism: Acutalibacteraceae bacterium; assembly: GCA_045592665.1. Lineage (GTDB taxonomy): Bacteria > Bacillota > Clostridia > Oscillospirales > Acutalibacteraceae > DTU089. The sequence continues at coordinate 7,612 of JAZNVE010000129.1, read as the reverse complement.
TTATCTGCATTGACATAGGACTGACATTCTTTGTAATGTTATCCATTTTCACACAAGAATAACGGTAAACTAAGTCGGGACGACTAACTTTAACGTTGATTTTTTCATCGCCGTCGTAGGCTAAATCAGAGAGGGGAAGGGGTTTTAATTCTCTGTCAGTAAGGGCTGCGAATTCACGTGCAATACCGTAATGACCCCAAAGGTCGGGACGGTTTGTAAGTGATTTGTTATCAACTTCGAAAATAATATCCTCAATGGGGTAGATGTCTTTAAGGTCAGTTCCGTTAGGAGCATCAACGTCAATTTCCATAAGTCCGGATTTGTCATCAGAAAGACCAAGTTCAAATGCAGAACAACACATACCCTCGGATTCATATCCTGCAACAGTTGCTTTTGTTATTTCACCTGCGGGTACTCTGCCACCGGCTTTAACGAAAGCAATTTTCATATTCTCGCGTACGTTGGGAGCACCGCACACAACATCATAAACTTTGTCGCCGCCATCAACTTTGAGAAGATGGAGTTTCTTTGAGTTGGGATGATTTTCTATTGAAAGAATTTCACCAACAACAACGTCGCGTAAATCTTCGCCTTTAACAATAACGTCTTCAACCTCGGCAGTTGCGAGAGTGAAACTGTTAATAAGGCTTTTAATATCAAGACCCTCAAGGTCAACATATTCTTTTATCCAATTAATTGAAACAAACATTTATTTGACCTCCTTTTCGGGTGAAGTGAAAGTTGCGTTTTCAAACTGTGAAAGTGATTTGAGGTTACAGGAGTTGAAAACACGGATATCTTTGATACCGTAACGCATCATTGCGAGTCTTGTAAGACCGAGACCGAATGCGAAACCTGTGTATTTTTCGGGGTCAAGACCACCGGCAGTAAGAACATTGGGGTGAATCATACCACAGGGGCAAAGTTCAAGCCAACCTGAGTCTTTACAAGAGGGGCAACCCTTACCGCCACAGATTGTGCACTGAATGTCAAGTTCAAAACCGGGCTCAACGAAGGGGAAGAAACCGGGACGAAGTCTGACGGTAATATCCTGTTGAAAAACTTCGGAAAGCATAGTTTTCATAAAGTAGATAAGGTTAGAGATGGAAATATCCTTATCAACCATAACACCTTCCATCTGGAAGAATGTGTTTTCGTGACAAGCGTCAATTTTTTCGTTTCTGAAGCATCTACCGGGGAAAATAACACGAATGGGGCGGTCAGCTTCAAGCTCTGGTGTGTATTTTTTAAGAATAGCATTCTGTGCGGCAGATGTGTGAGTTTTAAGCAACTGGTTAGTACTGAGGTAGTAGGTGTCCTGCATATCACGAGCGGGGTGATGCTTAGGAATATTGAGAGCCTCAAAGCAATGATAGTCGTCAACGATTTCGTCGTAATCTTCGATGGAGAAGCCCATTGCTGCGAAAATATCCTCAAGCTCACGCTGAACGAGAGTAATGGGGTGGTATGAACCCTTTTCCTCGGTTATAGGGAAGGTAACATCATAATCCTCTGCGGCGTTAATAAGACGTTCTTCTTCCAGCTTCTGAAGTTCAAGATTTTTTTCTTTAATGGTGTTTTCAACGAATTGTTTTACCTCATTGATAATCTGACCTGCTTCTTTTTTCTGGTCGTTGGGTACATTTCTAAGTTCACTCATAAGTGACGCTACTGCACCCTTTTTGCCAAGGAATTCAATTCTTAACTGTTCAAGGTCTGCAGGAGTTTTTGCAGTATTTACCTTTTCCTCGAATTGCAGTTTTAACTGCTGTGCTTTTTCGAGCATTTTGTTCAATCCTTTCGCTAATATATAAAAATTTTCAAACAATTTAATCAGCATCGAAATGCTGTATGGTGACATTTATCGTTTTGCAAATTTATAAACCGGCACGAAGTGCCCCTTAATTTTGCATTTTGCATTTTTAATTTTGCATTAAAAAAAGCCCCCATCCCAAAAGGGACGAAGACAAACTCCGCGGTACCACCCTAATTTTTGCTTTCTTTTCAGAGCAAACACTCGTCTGTAATATAACGGTTACACCCGTCGTAGCCTACTTGGTTTCAGCCACGCTGCTCACAAGTGAACTTCAAAGAAAACATCCGTAATGTGCTTACAGCCAAGGCACATCTCTCTGTGACATCAATTAACTTCTACTCTCTTGCTCAACGCATTTGTTGTATAATACCATATATAAATTCAAAATTCAAGTCTTTTATATATAAAAAATCCCCGCAAATTGCGGGGATTTTGATCATTAGCCTTTAACAGTGCCGCCCTTCATTTTAATGAGTTCACGGTAACTGATAAGTTCAACACCGTTATCTTTGAGATACTGGTGAACATAGGGGTCTTTCATAAGTTCGTATTCCCATACACGGTCCTGCCATCTACTGGTAATACCTTTAAGTTCGTCACATTCAACTGAAGGATGAACGAAGGTTTCTGTAACACCGTTTTCGGGGATGTTAGTCCAGATTTTAAGGATAGTATCACGGTAAACTTCGTAGCTTACACGCATATCGTCGTTCCAATCCGGGAAAAGAAGGTAATCGGGGATAATAACATTGTATTTTTTACCCCAATGCTTAGAGAGAAGTGTTACTGCCGCGTAAGCAATATAGGGTGTGCCGTTGGGGCAGATTCTCTTGTCGTGCTTAACATAAAGTCTGTAAGCGTAGCCATAAGAACCGCATATTTTAAGTGCAAGCTTTGATAGACCGAGTCTTCCGGTATAATGACCGTAAAGAGAACCCATATGGTTATCAATATGTGAGGGTTTCATACCCATACTGTGAGCAAGGTCAATCTGCGCACGGACTTCTTTTTCGATATCTTCATAAGAAGCGTTTTTCTCAACCTGGTCGCTTTCGTGCCACATAAAGCCCTCTTCGTCGATAAGGGATTTACCGTCTGTAAGGGGTTTCCAACGGTATTTGCCCCATTCACTTGTAAGAGTGGTATGTACACCGATTGCGTATTCGGGGTGAGCTTTAGAGAATTCAACTGCATCTGCTGCAGCGGGGCAGGGCATCATAACGGTTGCGGATTTAAGCCAACCGCCGAGGAAAAGCTCGTTAACGGCTTCGTTAGCCGCGTTACACATACCATAGTCGTCTGCGTTTACAATAAGATATTTAGCCATAATAATCCTTTCATACCCGTGGGTAATAAAAATAAATTGTTAACATTATTATAATACTTGTAAAAAATAAATCAAGTATGTTGAAAAATTTTGTTTACTATATTCATTAAACTCTTTACTTTGAAGAAAAGTGTGGTAAAATATTCGTAAATACGGAGGTGTTTTTTATGTCAGAAATTAAACTTGGTGTTCAGCTTTTTACCTTGCGCGATAAGTGTCAGAATGCAGAGGATTTTGAGACAACTCTTAAATTCCTTGATGATATCGGTTGTAATGTGATTCAAATTTCTGCAATAGGTGATATTCATCCTGAAGTAGTTGCGGAGCTTGTTGATAAATATAGAATGGATGTTTGCGTTACACACAAACCCTACGACAGAATGAAAAATGATTTAGATGCCCTTATTCACGAGCACGATTTGATTCATTGTAATAATATCGGTATCGGTGCAATGCCCGGTAATGTTCATGAGTCAGCGGAAGGCGTAACCGGCTTTATTGTAAAGTGTAACGAAATTACTTCAAAAATGGGTGAAAAGGGTAAATTCCTTAACTACCATAACCATGCTCTTGAGTTTGAGGTTTATGACGGAAAACGTACCTTTGAAAGGCTTATTGATGAAGTTCCTCAGCTCCGCTTTATACCCGATACATATTGGATGCAGGTTGGCGGAGTTAACCCTGCCGAGTATATGAAGAAACTTAGCGGCAGAGTAGATGTATGCCATTTTAAAGATATGCGTATTGTAAATAATCAACAACGCTTTGCTGAGTGTGGCACGGGTAACCTTGACTTAGGTGCTTGTTACCGTACTTGTAAGGAAATCGGTGTAAAATACATCGTTATCGAACAGGACCTTTGTTACGATAAAGACCCCTATGACAGTGTTAAAATCGGCTTCGAAGGTCTTAAACGAATCGCTGCAGAGAACAAATAAGGTAAAGTTACATGTTATATGAATTGAAAAATTGCCGTGACGGTAGTACGGCAACATATAAAACTACTGTTGATATTTCAGAAAACAACGGTGTTGTTACATTCACTTTTGATGCGGAAAATACTGAATTTTATTGTCCGCATTCGGGATATAATAAAATCCACTCGGAAGGGGATGCCTGTGAGGTTTTAATAGGCTCAGACCCTGAACGTAAGGTTTATTATGAGATTGAAATAAGTCCCCAAAATGACCTTATGGTTGCTGAAATGGTTAATCACGGATTTGACGAAAACAACGAACCGATTCTTGATATCCACTTTGTAGACGATTGTTTCGTTAAAAGTGAAGTTCAAAAGAGAGAAAACGGTTATAGTGCTACCATCAGTTTTTCGTTAGATAAGATTTTAAGCGGTGAGGGTGAAATATATTTTAACGCATACCGCCTTGAAACCGATGGCGGTGAAATGGATAAACACCTGTTTGCCTTAAATCCTACAATGTTACCGAAATTTCACGCACCTGAATACTTTTTGTTTTTGAAAGATTTTATTTAATTAGTGGCGATATCTATGTTAAATAAGTTATTAGAGAAATTTGGTAAGAAGAAACTTTTTATAATTGAGGCAATAAGTTTAGTTTTTGGGTTTTTGTCAACGTATATTTTAAGCTATCTTACATCAAAATATGCAAAAGAAAAAGGCAGAACAAAGCTTTCATCTTTTATTAAGTATATAGGCGTTATTGATGTGTTTCTTACGGGCTTGATTTATATAATTTACCCCGAGGGTGGCAAGATATTTTTTGTCGTTTCAATGTATATTGCATCCGTTTTATGCAATGTTGTTTTAATCGTAATACAGAATTACCTGTATAAATGCGAATCAATCGACACTAATTCTCCTGAACAAATTGCAAAAAAGAACCGATCGTTAAAAATATTTCTGATTAGTGCACTTGTTGGCATTGTTGTGGCAATAGGTTTTATTTTCGGTGTGCTTGCAGTTATAGATATGCTTCAGGTTGAGGATACAAATGGCCCCGATAATTACGAGTTGGAAACAATGGATGACACAGACTTTTTGGAAGAAAACAGAGAGTTTTATGGACCTCTGACTTTTGATGTTACATCTAATGAAAAATCAGGTGCAGACGATGCAGAAAGGGATTATTCTGGTGTTGTCTTTTCTGCAGAACGTACTACTGGAACTGTATTGATTCAGGCAACTCGTGGCTTGACGGACACTCTTGTTTTGAATATTGATTCTAAAGTTAGTAGCGGTAATTGCGAATTGGTTGTAATGTGCGGAGATGAAATATACCAACGCGTCAAGGTTAACTCAAAGCAAACAATTGTGATAGAAGATGCAAAAGATAAGTATTATCATGTAGTTGTCGGTGCTGAAAGTGGTGTTATGGAAATTAACGTTACCAGAGAATTCAAATGATATAAGACTGAAAAAACAGTTCAGGAGATTTTGGTTTCCTGAACTGTTTTTTTATTTGTATTTCTCACATTCTGCCACTGCAAGCCGGTCACAACGTTCATTCTCGGGGTGTTCATTATGTCCCTTAACCCAATTGAATGTAACCTGATGTTTACTTAACAAATCAAGTAATTCGGTCCATAAATCAACGTTGAGAGCTGGTTTTTTATCCGCTTTTCGCCATCCGTTTTTCTGCCACGAATAAACCCAGCCTTTTGTGATAGACTCATATACATATTTTGAGTCAGTTGTTACAACTGCCTCGCAGGGCATTTTAAGGGCTTTAAGAGCGTAAATCACGGCGGTTAATTCCATTCTGTTGTTGGTTGTGTCTTTTTCGCCACCGCTAAGTTCTTTTTCAACACCGTTATATCTTAAAATCGCACCCCAACCACCGGGACCTGGGTTGCCGCTACATGCACCGTCAGTAAAGATTTCTACCTTCTTCATAATTCAAATCCTTTAAAAGTTTTTTACATATTAACATATTTTTGGAACATTTTAAAGATATATATTTAATTTTTTTCGGGGGTAGTTTGATGGTTGCGGTGATTCTTGAAAGGTGTAATAAATCCTTAAAAGAATGCTTTGGTATTAATAACGTCTGTGAAATTCCTTTTTTCGATACAACTCTAAAACACTTTTTAAAAGATAAAAATGTTTTTAAAGACTTTCAAAAAATCTTTGAAATATCCGAAAAAAGTAATGGCTCACAATATCTTTCTGAAGTTAATAAATTAAAGATTTATCTTGAAAAACATCCCTGTGAAAATGTTGTTTTTACGTATTCGGATGTATACATCGGTGAATATGATTTTTTGGATTTTATTGAAACAAAAAACAATAATTTTTGTTTGATTAATAGCGAAAAAGAACGTTTTTTATGCGTTTTAAAAAGCACAGATTTTTTGAAAATTTTATTAGAAAACGACGATGATTTACGAAGTGTTTTTAAATGTGTTAAAGAAGAAAAAATTTATAACGGTTATGTGAAAATTATCGATAATCCCTTGAAATATAAGGCTTTTTGTTGCGATACGCTTTCAGGTAAAGTATCCTACCGTTTACCTGAAATTGCACAGGGAATATACGCTTCATCCAATATTCCTGAAGGGGATTTTGTGTTAATTCCGCCTGTGTATTTCGGTGATGATGTGCAGATAGAAAAAGGGTGTGTTATAGGTCCTTGCACTGTCATCTCGGATGGTGGTTTAATAGCCCAAAACAGTCACGTAAGAAATAGTTTTTTGGGTGAAAACACCTATATTTCTTCGGGTTGTCATACGGAGGGTTCGGTACTTTCCCAAAACGTAGTTTTAAGAAGAAACAGTGTTGTGTTTGATAGTTGCGTTTTGTGTCGAGATGTAACAATTGGTGAAGAGTCTGTTGTGGAAAAGGACAGTTTCATCAGAGCTTTTTCAAGGGTGGATGAACTCAGTAGGCCTCTTATTAATTACAAGGTGGATGAAACAAATTCTACTGATGGTTTTTACGGATATACTCCTGAAAAAGCCGCACTTTTAGGTGCTGCTACGGGTCTTTGCTTTGATATGCCCAAAATTGCCGTTGCAAGTGACGGGGAATTGAATTCAACTGCGTTAAAACTTGCATTTTTAGGCGGATTAATGACAACGGGTGCCTCTTGTTATGATTTCGGTAACACATTTTTTTCGTCACTACACTATTTTATGAATTTTTGCGAACTTGATTGTGCCGCATTTATAAGCGGTAATGACGAAGGTACGGTGATTAGTTTATTTAAAAATGGAGAAACAGCATTGTCGAAATCTGATTTTTATAACATAAAAAGTGTTTTATCCTCGGCGGATATACCAAGATGTGGCAAGGAAGAATGTAAAAATATACGTCAGATTCACGGAATGCAGAGGATGTATATTCAAAATCTTACCAATTTATTTGATGAATTAATTGATTTTATGCCCGTGTTTTATTGTGATAACAAACGGATTTTGAGCATAGCCGAACTGGCTGTCTCAAAAATCGGTTTTAAAACAGGTAAAAACCGAGTAGTATTTAATATTAATCC
>JAZNVE010000128.1:0-2958 GCA_045592665.1 Acutalibacteraceae bacterium | reverse complement strand
ACTTAATGGGGTCGCGAACGTCCGGGTCATCCACAAGACGAAGAATGTTGTCGTAGGTTGTGCGAGCCTTTTGTTCTGCTGCGAGGTCCTCGTGAAGGTCGGTTATAACATCGCCCTTGGACTGCATACTTGCAGCTGTCCAGGGGAAACCACTTGCAGCAGTGGGATATACACCTGTTGTGTGGTCAACAAAGTAGGTGTCAAAGCCACTCTTTTTAATCTCTTCTAACGAAAGATTTCTCGTGAGCTGGTAAACAATAGTACCTATCATCTCGAGATGAGAGAGCTCTTCGGTACCTACATCCGTCAGTAAGCCTTTGAGCTCGGGATATGGCATTGCAAAACGTTGTGACAGGTAGCGGAGTGAGGCTCCGAGTTCACCATCGGCACCGCCGTATTGACTGATTATGATTTGTGCGAGCTTTGGATTGGGATTTTTGATGTTTATAGGATATTGTAATTTTTTTTCATAACAAAACATTAATAATCACAGCCTCCCTGGTATTCCCACGGCCACGGGTCGTTCAGCCAATTGGCTTCGTATGAGCTCGAAACAGTGAGCGGGCCGTATTTTTTCTCGAACTCAGTTTTCAGCTTTTTTGCTTCGTCCGTATATTTTCTGAACATTTCGTTTGCTGTGTGGTCGCAAGGATGGGTGTCAAGATACATATGCAATTCCCAAGCCGCAAACTGCGTTGCTGATATGCGCATCAGCAGTTTTTTTCTGTCATTCATTCATAAGACTCCTTCCGCAGAAGGGTTTGTTAAGCGCTGTAAAAAGTGTACCTTCGCGCAATGCCACCTCAGGTGAGTACGAGGTTTTGTCGAGTTGGAAAGGTACATAAGCCATTGCTACAACGGTATCTTGCGGAAGCTCCGTTGTAATACAATTAAACTTACAGCTTGATGCCGAAAGCCTTGAAACGGTATCAGCCATATTGAATTTGTAGTTGTTATCCATTACTATTCTCCTTTTACGGATTGGTGCGCACCTGTTATATACTATGGACAAAGCCGGAAAAGGTTACAAAGTAATATTTTGCGATATTATAGCTTTTTCTTTAGTGCTACATGGGGACAGTTTTCTTCTAAATAAACATCACCGCATTGTGTGTAGCCCAATTTGTTTTTGTAAAAATCAGCAACTCTGAGCTGACCCGAGATAAAAACATCTTTCCCGCCAAGTTCTTTGATTAATTTTTCAGCTTCGTTAACTACCGTAATACCAAGGCCTTTACCACGATGGGGCTTTAGCACGGCAATTCTTCCCACGTGATGGCAATTAACTTCGTCATCCCAATAAATTCTGCAGGTGGCGACAGCTTTGTTATCCTCATATATCACAATATGCTTTGCGATATTGTCATTTTCGTCATACTCTTTTTCGAAGCCCTGTTCGTCAAGAAAAACCGTTTCACGAATGAATCTTGCTTCACCGGGAATTTTGTCGAAAATTTTAATGTCCATATTATCACCCGAATTATCTGTATTTTTTTGTTTGATTGTATCATTTTTATGGCACTTTTGCAATCTAAACATATTTATAAATAAGATGAATTGATGGATGATAAAAAACAGGTTGGGTAGTCCAACCTGCTTACTTGTTGCTTTTGATTGTGTTTATTGCACTTTTTTCAAGTCTTGAAACCTGGGCTTGCGATATACCTATTTCCTCCGCAACCTCCGTTTGGGTCATTCCTCTCATAAATCTCATTGAAAGAATTTTCTTTTCGCGGGCGGGTAGATTTTTTAAGGCTTCTTTTATGGATATTTCGTCAATCCAATCTCCGTCACTTTCGTTGTCGCCTAATTGATCCATAAGATATATGGTGTCGCCACCGTTTGAGTAAACAGGCTCATAAAAGGATACGGGCTCCACTATGGCTTCAAGGGCAATGACAATTTCGCTTTTAGGCTTTCCTAATTCATTTGCAATCTCCTCAACAGTGGGCTCTCTGTCTAATTCGTTGCTCAGCTTTTCACGTGCTTGCATAGCGTGGTAGGCAGTGTCGCGCATAGAGCGACTGACCCTTACAGGGTTATTGTCCCTCAGATATCTTCTTACTTCGCCTATAATCATCGGTACTGCATACGTGGAAAAGCGTACATCGTGGCTTGTGTCAAAATTGTCTATAGCCTTCATAAGTCCTATACAACCTACTTGAAAAAGGTCATCGAGATTTTCTCCGCGGTTTGCAAATCTTTGTATTACACTTAATACAAGTCTCAAATTTCCCATAACCAGAGTTTCACGGGCTTGTTTGTCACCGGTTTTAGCTTTGTCAATAAGATTGCATTTTTCTTTTTCGCTAAGAACCTTTAATGAAGCGGTGTCGATACCGCAAATCTCAACTTTATTAAAATACATTCAGGCACTCCTCGGTTTGTGATTTATCAATAAAAGTATTGCCTGAAAAAACGCTTGTAATCAGTTTTCGAAAAAGTAAAAAAATGCTATTTGTCGGTGAACAAGATAAAGTATGCGTCAGTGTTATACTTGCAGAAAAATTTTAATCTCTTTGAATAAGTGTTTTTCAAAATAGTATTAGGGTATTGTTTGCGATAGCTTACCATCCTATGATTTTATGTGGTATTAATCAAAAAAGTACATACGATTATGTGAATTTTGATTTGCTTGGTCGGTTTTCGGATTTATTAACATTTTCTATCTTGTAATTTCCTGCTATATTTATTATACTTATTCTATGTATAAATTTAAGAGGTGAGGCAAGTGGCAAAGTACGGTCTTGATTTAAGACAAAAAAATAAAGACCCCAAGAAACGGAATATAGCATTAATATGTCTTTTTTTGTGCTTTGTTGTGGTTCTCGGTTCTGTTTCCACTTTGTTACTGTGGCGTTCTTTGGATTATGATTTCAATAATATTTTTGTTCGCGGCGATGTTACTACCACTAAGGTTGTCACAACTACCGATGTTGCGGAAAATGAATATTCGGG
>JAZNVE010000127.1:0-2174 GCA_045592665.1 Acutalibacteraceae bacterium | reverse complement strand
GTTGTGATATGATGTTTTGCAAACATCGGAAGGATTTCCGCCGCATCAAAACGGTCAAAGTCATATACAAATGTTGCCGCTTCGCAAAGCCACTGACCGTAGAGTTTACCCCACATTGCCTTTGCCCAACCCGTATCGGAAATTGTAAAGTGAAGTCCGTCGGGGTCAACATTGTGCCAATACTTAGCGGTGTGAAAATGACCAAGGGCATACTTATAATTATGTACGGCAATTTTGGGATATCCCGTTGTACCGGATGTAAAGAACATAAGCATAAGGTCGTCGCCACCGGGAGCATCAGCGGTACGTTCATAGTGTGAACTGAACAATCTGCTCTCCTCGTCGTAGTTACGCCAACCCTCGCGTTCCTCACCAACTGCGATTTTAATAGTTAACGAGGGGCTCTTTTGGGCGGCAATATCAACCTGATTTGCAACGTCGCCGTCGGTAGTACAAAGAATTGCTTTAACGCCCGCGGCATTAAAACGATATTCAAGGTCATGTTCAAGAAGTTGGTTGGGTGCGGGAATACCGATAGCACCCAATTTATTAAGACCGAGCATTGCAAACCAATACTGATAGTGGCGTTTGAGTATGAGCATAACTCTGTCGCCCTTTTTGATGCCAAGGGATTTGAAATAGTTTGCAGCCTGGTTTGAGGCTCTCTTCATATCCTTGAAAGTGAAACGACGCTCGGTTTTATCACGTGAAATATGGAGCATTGCGAGTTTTTCGGGTTCTTTATCTGCGAGAGCATCAATCAAATCGAATGCAAAGTTGAAATTCTCGGTGTTTTTAAACTTAATGGATGTGGGAGTACCATTTTCGTTCTCCTCAACATCAATAAATTTCTGATAGATACGTTCTTTTGTATCTTTGTGTGATTTATTTGTATCGCGCAAAGTTCCTACATGAGTAAGCTCGGGAATGGGCTCACCCGTGGGGTTAAGAACAATTGCGTAGAAGGTACAGTCGCTACCGTCAACGGCAATCATACCGTGGGGAGTTGAGCTATCGTAGTAAATACTGTCACCGGGGCCTAAAACCTCGTAGTGTTCACCAACCTGAACTTTCAACTTACCCTCAATAACAATATCAAGCTCCTGACCCGCGTGGGTTGTAAGTTCAATATCAGTGTGCTGTTTTTCTTCATCGTAAACACTGTGAACAAAAAGAGGCTCGGCAATTCTGTTTTTGAAAGCAGAAGCAAGGTTGAAATAGGTCATACCGTGGGCTTTTTCAATCTTCTGACCCTTACCAGCTTTTGTATAAACGTAGTTTGAAAGTTTGGGGCTATGACCCTCAATAATGCTTGTAACGTCAACATTAAAAGCAAGGGCACAACGGTAAATAAAGGCGAAGTTAAGGTCGCTTTCACCGTTTTCACAAGCAAGATATTCACTTTCGCTAACGTCGGTTTTAATTGCCATTTCGGCAACGCTTAAGTTCTCAATTTCTCTTAAGGCTTTGATACGCGCTGCCATTTCCTTGATTTTAAAATCAAGTCCGGTAATTTTTTCCATAATTATCCTCCTGTAATTCGGCGGGACGATAAAAAACAAAAACTCGTCCCAAAGATAATCTTTGAGACGAGTAAAAACACAAATTTATACCCGCGGTACCACTCAAATTGCAGTTTAAAAACTGCCACTCTCAGGGTCAGACAACCCCTATGCCTTTACGCAGCAATCACGGAGAGGTTCTACTGAGCGAAAGCCTTTCTTCCTCCCGGCTCGGAAACTACAAACATCGATAACCCAACCTGTGACTTGCACCAACCGTCACTTCTCTGTAAGGTGAATTTACCGCGCCCTTTTCTTCAACGCCTTTAATATTCAATTTCCTCAAAGATACCACATCCACCCTTTTTTGTCAAGAGCAGACACCTATTTTGTTATAATTTTCCGTCGGATTACAGTTTATTTCTGATGATTTTTCCGCTGATTGTTTTGGGAAGCTCATCTCTGAAAACAACTATACGGGGATATTTGTAAGGAGCAGTATTTTTCTTTACATAATCCTGAATTTCTTTTTTGAGTTCATCAGTACCTTCAGTACCCTTAGTAAGAACGATACTTGCCTTAACTACCTGTCCCCTTACTTCGTCGGGTGCAGCGGAAACACCGCACTCAAGAACATAGGGAAGTTCCATAATAACATTCTCGATTTCGAAT
>JAZNVE010000126.1:0-3927 GCA_045592665.1 Acutalibacteraceae bacterium | reverse complement strand
ATGGGTAAGTTTAACCGACTTATGCCCGTACAGGGTTCAAGACTTTTCAGCTCCGTAATCAAAGCATTTAAAATCGACCTTTTCGCTTCAACCTTCGGCTACGAAAAGAAAGGCGATAAGAAAAATAAGTAAAAACGGCTTACCCCGAAATTATTTTCATTAATCATCATTCATTATTCATTTTAAAAAGCCTTCCGCAAAACGGAAGGCTTTTTGTTTTTATATTCCTTTTTCGTCATAGAGGAAGATTGTTTCGAGAGCAACCTTAACACCTGCGTCAATTGCCTGAGGGCAAAGAGCACTAACATCATCAAGTCTTGTATGTTAATACTTTGCGGGTGTGGGGTCCATAGCGGTGAATGCACTTGCGGGAATACCTGCCTGTGACATTGCGGCGGCATCGGTAGAGCCCAACTCAATTGTACCAATAGGTGCATCAACACCCACATTTTTAGCGGCGGTATGTAAAAGTTCCGCAACGCGGCGGTCATTCTTAACCATACCTGTCATATCTTTTTCATAAATCTTTGCAAATTCAAGTTCGCAGATTGTATCAAAGCTTACGAAGATTGTTTCAACACCATCCTGATTTAACATATCTTTATTAGCTTTTGCAAATGCTTTTGAACCGCGAAGACCTGCTTCCTCGCCACCTGCACAAAGAACTGCAACCTCGGTATTTTCGAAACGGATATCGTTATCACTTAGGAATTTAAGTGCGGCACAGGATACGAAAACTCCCGAAAGGTCATCATTAGCACCCATAACAGGGAGTTTATAGTTTGAAAACTTAAGTGCCATAACAAGCACGGGAACTGTTATATACATAACAACAGCAAGGATTTTTGCTACAAGTCCACCTGAACCCGTCCACACTATTGAACCAAAAGCACCACCCGAACGCACCATACCGAATATATTTGCACCAATACCTAAAAGGATTGCAACAACCGCTGTAACGATAATAAGAACAACAACGGGTCTGCCACCCTTATAAGTATAGGTCCACTCAAAAGCAGAGTCCGTATGACCTGAAAGGATAATGCGTTTTTTAGTTTCGCCGGAGGCTTTTCTTACACCGTAAACATTACCGCTTGTTTTCTTAGGGAAGAAAACGTCAAGCACGGGTTTATAGAAAATAAACTCCGCAAGGACAAAGAACAAAGTAAGAACAGATAGACCGAGGGCAATTGCGTGAAGTCCGAATGTAAATAAAATAACATTAAGAATAAGGAGTGTAGCACCTATGGGCACCCAAGACATAAATGCCTTGTCACTGCATTTATATTCCTGGCGTGTTGCTTCATCGCTGAATTTTTCAAGGTCTTTGAGCATATATTCCTGAGCGTTTTTTTCTGCCTCGCTACCTACGGGGCGAGGGCCGAAATTTTTACACACATTTTTAATGCTTTTTAATGCGTAGTTGGTATACTCCCTTACTTTTATATCAAAATTAGGGATGCTTTCGTTTGATTTCATTTTCATCCTTCTTTACTGTATTTTTTAACAATTATATAACATATGAAAAAACATATCAAGGCTTAATATTAAACATTCAATAAACTTTTTAAATACTTGCCCGTATATGATTCTTTGCATTTTGCTACATCTTCGGGTGTGCCCGTGGCTACTATTTCACCGCCACCGTTACCGCCCTCGGGTCCTAAATCTATAATATAATCCGCGGTTTTTATAACATCCAGATTATGCTCGATAACAATTACGGAATTATTGGCGTCCACAAGTTTATTAAGCACATCGAGGAGCTTTTTTACGTCCGCTGTGTGAAGACCCGTTGTTGGCTCATCAAGAATATAGATGGTTTTACCCGTTGATTTTTTTGAAAGCTCAGTTGCGAGCTTCACCCTTTGAGCCTCGCCGCCGGAAAGAGTTGTTGCCGATTGACCTAAAGTGATATAACCAAGACCCACATCATAAATGGTTTCAAGCTTGTTGCGGATTTTAGGTATATTTGAAAAGAAGTTCATTGCTTCCTCGACGGTCATATTAAGAACGTCACTTATACTTTTACCCTTGTATTTTACCTCAAGGGTTTCGCGGTTGTACCTAGCACCGCGACAAACCTCACAGGGCACATAAACATCCGAAAGGAAGTTCATTTCGATTTTAATAATACCGTCACCCTCGCAGGATTCACAACGTCCACCTTTAACATTGAATGAAAAACGACTTGCATCATAGCCCTTGGCTTTCGCTTCCTGAGTTGAGGCAAAAAGACTTCTTATATCATTGAACACACCCGTATACGTAGCGGCATTTGAACGAGGGGTTCTGCCTATGGGTGACTGGTCAATGTCAATAACTTTATCAAGATGCTCAATACCCGTTATTTCGTCGTGCTTACCTGCAAATTTACGGGCATTATTAAGTTCTGCTGCGAGTTTTTTATAAAGAATTTCGTTAACAAGTGAGGATTTACCCGAGCCCGAAACTCCCGTTACAGCTACAAGTTTACCCAAGGGTATTTTGACATCAATACTTTTAAGGTTATTTTGTCTTGCACCTTTCACTTCGAGGAATTTCCCGTTACCCTCTCTGCGTTTTTCGGGAACAGGAATTTTCTTTTTACCCGAAAGATACTGACCCGTAAGGGATTTCTCGCAATTTTTAATATCGTCAACAGTACCCGCACACACAATTTCACCGCCGTGAACACCTGCACCGGGTCCAACGTCAACAATGAAATCCGCTTGATTCATTGTATCTTCATCATGCTCAACAACAATAAGTGTATTTCCCAAATCGCGAAGATTACAAAGAGATTTAAGGAGTTTTTCATTATCACGTTGATGAAGACCGATACTTGGTTCATCAAGAATATAAAGAACACCCATAAGGGATGAACCGATTTGGGTTGCAAGGCGTATACGTTGACTCTCACCGCCCGATAAAGTTCCCGAAGCACGTGAAAGAGTAAGGTAATCAAGTCCCACATTACAAAGGAACGAAAGCCTTGATTTAATTTCCTTTATAATCTGCTTACCAATGATTTCTTCTTTTTCGTTAAGCTTTAAGCTATTTATAAACCTAAGCTCATCGCCGATTGACATATCGGTAAATTCTTTGATATTTATACCGCCCACGGTTACCGCAAGGGGGGCGGGTTTAAGACGTGCGCCTTTACAATCGGGACAGGGACAGGCAGTCATATACTGTTCAATATCCCTACGTGACCAGTCGCTTGTAGTTTCGCGGTAACGACGCTCAAGGTTATTTATAATACCCTCAAACTCAGTCATATAAGTACCGCTTCCGTACTCATTCTGACGAACCATTTTTATTCGTTCACCCTTTGTACCGTAAAAAATGGCGTTTATACCCTCGGGTGAAATATCCTTAAAGGGTGTATCAAGAGTAAAATTATATTTATCCGCAAGGGCATTATAATACATTCCCGCTATACTGCTTGAATCCGTATTACTCCAACCGCTGCCTTTAATAGCGCCGTCTTTTATGGAAAGTTTACGGTTTGGTACTAATAAATCTTCGGAAACTCTCATAAACACACTGAGTCCCGAGCAAGTAGGACAAGCACCGAAAGGATTATTGAAGGAGAACATACGGGGTTCAAGTTCATCCATACACGAGCCGTGGTCGGGACAGGCAAAATTCTGAGAAAAAAGTATTTCCTCACCACCGACTACATCCACAAGCACGTTACCCTCCGTAAGCGAAAAGGCAGTTTCAAGCGAATCCGTAAGACGTGACACTATACCCTCTTTCATAATAAGGCGGTCAACGATTATTTCAATATTATGTTTAATATTTTTCTTAAGTTTAATTTTTTCCGAAAGGTCTGTAACCTCACCATCAATACGAGCCCTTGAAAAGCCTGATTTAGCGGCACTTTCAAGTTCTTTCTGAAACTCCCCTTTTTTGCCCTTGGCTATGGGGGCGAGAATCTGA
>JAZNVE010000125.1:0-23974 GCA_045592665.1 Acutalibacteraceae bacterium | reverse complement strand
GGCGAGGGCAGTATTAATATGACCTATAAAGAAATTGAAGAATACGAGCCCCAAAAGGATATTTACAACAGTAAGGTTTATTACGATACACTTACTTCTGAAGAAAAAGTTCTTTATAACGCCCTTGAATATGCTTTTGATAATAATTATGTTTATGTGTTTGTTGATAATGCAGTGTTATCAGATACAGATAAAACAATGGAAAATATAATTGATTTTATGTCCCTTGATTCACCGTTTCTTCAACAGAATGTTGATTGGGAATGGTACGAGCATGAGATGGTTTATTCAAAATTAATATTGTTTAAAAATGAGCAAAGAACCGTAAAAGGCGAGTTGGTTTGTGTTGATAATTTTTCGGCAGAAAGAACTGCTAAAGTTCAAAAGGCAGTTGATACGGCAAGTAAATGGGAATTGAATTTTCCTGAAAATGCAACCGACACCCAAAAGGCACGTGCAATATTCAGATACATAGACGAAAATATTGACTACGGGACCGAAAAGGTTGACAGAAAGCTTGATTACCTTTGTACCGCTGTGGATGGCGAAACAAATTGTGACGGTTTTGCAAATATTTATTCACTTCTTTGCAATATGAATGGGTTAAGGTGCTTTGAAAAATACTCTAAGCCCCTAGAGGAGGACGATGAAGAAGGTCACACTTGGAACACGGTTCTTATTTCGGATAAATGGTATAATGTGGATTGCACCCCTACTAAAGAAGATGTAACCGATGCATTGATAATGGAACGTTTGCGTTTCGGATACTCCGACGAAATGCAACTTGATACACCTGAATATGAAGGGATTTTCCCCGAAAGTATCAATAATATTACACCGGTTAACGGGCATTTTAAGTCTTGTTCAGACGAAAATGTGCTTTCAAAGATATGCGATGCTTACAGGAAGTCCGAAAATGATTATATTATTGTTGCATTCGATACATATGATGAAGAAGAGTGCGATTTATTTCAAAAAGTAGCGAACAGATTGTATATGGATATAGATATAGTGAATTTGTACGGCGACAGGCTTACTCTTTGTTATATTCAAGGCTGATTCGTTTGTAAAAAAACTATTGAATATTTATACAATATATGGTATTATTACCCTAATTTATTTAATTTAGGTGGTTATTATGGGTAGTAAAGACATAATTATGTTAGTTACAATCGCCGTTTACCTTGTTGCGATGGTAGTTATCGGTGCGTTGTTCTCTAAAAAGAATAAGTCCACGGCGGATTTTTATCTCGGTGGCAGAAAATTAGGACCTTTTGTTACGGCTATGAGTGCCGAGGCTTCAGATATGAGCAGTTGGCTTCTTATGGGTCTTCCCGGTGTTGCTCTTATTGCCGGTCTTGCTGAGGCTTCCTGGACCGCAATCGGTCTTGCCGTTGGTACATACATTAACTGGCTTATTGTAGCAAAAAGAATTCGTATATACTCGGGTAAAATAAACGCGGTTACGATTCCGGAATTTTTCTCAAAACGTTTTGGTGACGATAAGGGTATTTTGAAATTTATCGCCGCTCTTGTTATTATTGTTTTCTTTGTTCCTTATACTGCATCAGGTTTTTCGGCTTGTGGTAAGTTGTTTGAAAGTCTTTTCGGTATCAATTATGTTACCGCAATGGTTGTTAGCGGTATTGTTATTGTTGTTTACACTGCACTCGGCGGATTCCTTGCTGCGTCCACAACGGATTTTATTCAGTCAATCGTTATGACTATTGCACTTGTGGTCGTGCTCGTTTTTGGTATCAGTTACGCAGGTGGTTGGGAGCAAGTTTGTCAGAACGCAGAGGCACTTCCCGGTTATCTTAAATTTACAAGTACTCACGCAGCTTCAAGTATCAGTGAAGCACTTGCCGGTACTGCGGGAACAAAACCTTATAGTACACTTACAATTGCTTCGACTCTCGCTTGGGGTCTTGGCTACTTTGGTATGCCCCATATCCTTTTAAGATTTATGGCAATCGAAAAAGTAAGCAAAATCAAACTTGCAAGACGTGTTGCTTCAATATGGGTTGTCATCTCAATGGCGGTTGCAATAGTTATCGGTGTTGTTGGTTACGGTGCAGTTAAAAGCGGTGCGGTTTCCGGTATTCAGGATAGCGAAAGAATCATAATTGAACTTGCAAAGGTTATCAGTGGCGAAGGTTGGGTTCTTGCAATTGTAGCGGGTCTTATTCTTGCGGGTATTCTTGCGGCTACGATGTCAACAGCTGATTCTCAGCTTCTTGCTGCTTCTTCAAGTGTTTCTGAAGACGTACTCAACACCTTCAAGGTTAAAGCATCAGGTAAAAAGAAAATGATAATTGCCAGAATCTCAGTTATTATCATCGCAATTATTGCAATGTTTATTGCTAAAAATCCCAATAGCAGTGTTTTTGAAATCGTTTCTTTTGCATGGGCAGGTTTCGGTGCAACATTCGGTCCCATTGTTCTTTTTGCGATTTTCTGGAAACGAACAAACAAGTGGGGTGCTCTTGCGGGTATGATAAGCGGTGCCGTTATGGTATTCCTTTGGAAGTTTGTTATTAACCCCTTCGGTGCAGAACTTGCACTTAAAGAGGGTGCAAGTGAGTTTATGGTTCGTTTAGGAAATTCACTTACCATTTACGAACTTCTTCCTGCATTTATTATTTCGGTTGCGTTTGTCCTCGGAATTTCGCTTATTACAGGCAAACCTTCAAAAGAGATTACGGATACTTTTGAAGAGGTTAAAGCAACAAAAGTTGAAGACTAAAAACTTACGGTATGTTCAGATTATTTGAACATACCGTTTTTTGTTGACAGAGTTTAGTGTAAATGTTATGCTTTTAGTATCAATTAATAAAAGGTGATACCCATGCTGAAGCTTAAGGAAAATGACATTGTTCTTTTTCAGGGTGACTCCATTACTGACGGTAACAGGGGTCGACATTCCGACCTTAACCACGTACACGGTCACGGTTATCAATATATAGTAGCATCCGAAATGTATGCGGATAACCTTAATAAAAATATTGAGGTTTTTAACCGCGGTAATTCGGGGGACAGAATAGCCGACCTTTATGGCAGATGGGTTGAAGATTGTCTTAATTTGAATCCATCAATTCTCAGTATACTTATTGGCGTAAATGATATTATTTTTAATTGGGAGCATAAATCAGGCTCAGACCCTGAAAGATACGAAAAAATTTACAGATATCTTCTGGACGAGGTTAAAGAGAAAAATCCCGATACTCTTATAGTGATTATGGAGCCCTTTTTCGGCGATAAGAAAGAATCGGAGCTTGATTTGTTTTTTAAAGAACGTATCGGCGGTTATCAAGCGGCGGCTAAGAAAATTGCCGAGGAATACGGGGCAGTTTTCGTGCCGTTACAGGATTTAATTGACTCTTACAGAGAAAAAACCGACATTTATAATATTCTTTGGGATGGTGTACATCCTACAACCTGCGGTCACCAGCTTATTGCAAGACGTTGGAAAGAATGTGTTGAACCCATACTTAATGATAGGTGAGAAATATGAAAAATATTGATTGTAAAAATATTAAAATAAATAATGGCTTCTGGAAAATAAAACAGGATATGGTAAATGATATTACCCTTAAATCTGTTTACGAAAGATTCAAAGAAACCCACCGTTTTGATGCTCTCGACTGTACTTGGAAAGAGGGCGACCCTGATTTGCCCCATGTTTTCTGGGATTCGGATATTGCCAAATGGATTGAAAGCGTAGGTTATAATGCTTTCTCTTATGACAATGATGAACTTATAAAAATTGTTGATGAGTCCGTTGAAAAAATAATAAAAAACCGCGATGAAAACGGTTATTTCAATAGTCATTTCCTCGTTACGGGTGAACGCTTCACCGTCAGAAATGAACATGAATTATACTGTGCGGGTCACCTGATGGAGGCGGCGGTTGCGTACTATAAAGCAACGGGTAAAAGAGCACTTCTTGATGTTATGTGTAAATACGCAGACTATATTGAGAAGATTTTTATAAAAGAACAGTCCGCCGAATTTATGACACCCGGTCACCCGGAAATTGAACTTGCCCTCGTTAAACTTTACGAGGTAACGGGTGAAAAACGTTACCTTGAAATGTCAAAATTCTTTATTGATAACCACGGTGCAAATGACAAAGATAAGGAATTATACCCCGGTTGTCACTTGCTTTATAATCAGGACGAAAAGCCTATAAGAGAACGTGATACCGTAGACGGACACTGCGTAAGAGCCTTGTATCTTTTAGCGGGTGCGGCAGATATAGCCTACTTATATAATGATATGGAACTTTTTGAAGCCACAGAACGTTGCTTTGAAAACGTTGTAAACAAAAGGATGTATATTACGGGTGCTACGGGCAGTACCTGTCACGGTGAGTCATTTACTATTGACTACGATTTACCTAACAGGGATGCTTACGCGGAAACCTGTGCGGCAATTTCTCTTGCATTCTTTGCAAACCGTATGATAAGACTTAATGCGGATTCAAAATACGCGGATGCAGTAGAAAAGGTAATGTACAACGGTGCATTGTCGGGTATTTCTATGGACGGTAAAGGCTTTTTCTATGAAAATCCCTTGGAAATAGATGTGGATTTCAATAATGTTCATCCTTGTACCGATGGTGGCAGACGTTACCCCATAACTCAGCGTAAAGAAGTATTTGACTGCTCCTGCTGTCCTCCCAATGTAACACGTTTCATTGCGGGGATTGGTGAATATATGTATTCGTATAACGAGGATACATTATTTATAAATCAGTACATAGCATCCGAAACACAGACCGATAATCTTAAAATTACGCAGGAAACCCAATATCCCTCAAGAGGTGAAGTGAAAATCACCCTCGAAAATAACTCTAAAAAATATATCGCCTTGAGAATACCAGGTTGGTGTAAGGATTTTTCTGTAAATAAGGAATACACACTCAAAAAAGGATATGCGTATATTGAAGTTGAAAAAGATGATGAAATTATAATCAACTTCAATATGCCCATAAGATTTGTTTCGGCAAATAAAAAAGTGCATACAAATTCGGGTAGAGTGGCAATTATGCGTGGTCCCGTTGTTTACTGCCTTGAGGGTGTTGATAACGGCAAGGATTTAACTGCATTAAGAGTGGATATAAAGGGGAAAACACAGGTTGCAGACGGTGAGTTTATTGTTCCCGATATAATAGCCGAAGGCTTTAAAGAAACGGAAAACGATAATCTTTATTTTGATGCAACCGATGAATATATTGAAACCTCTCTTAAATTTATACCCTACTATGCCTACGCAAACCGTGGCGAAACGGATATGCTTGTATGGGTTTTGAAGAAATAAAATTAATTGAACAAACCCTCTGCAAATTTTTTGATTTGCAGAGGGTTGTCATATTATTTAATTATAACTGTTTCGGTTTTGTAATCTACTTTTACTGTGTGGTTGAAGCCAAGGTTTTTTAATGCTCCTTGTAGGGTATAATTATCTACAATAAAATCATTCCCATAGGTTCTGTACATAGGTATATCGGTAACTCCTGCAGTACCCGGTGCGTAAAGGGGAGTCAGAATATTTACCGTACTGTTTTCCTCTTTGAGGGTGCATTTTTCTGCGTCCAATATATAGTTTTTTTCGTTCAGAGTGATTATTGCTTCGGTTTCACTTTGCCACACAGTGGTTGCACCAAATTCTTCGAGAATTGCTGTAAGTGGAAGTTCTGCATAATTTTTAATCTCAAAAAATTTAACGTAATTCTCGGGAGCAATATCTTTGCCGTTTACAAGTAAAACCTGGTGGTAATGCACCTGCGTTTCAATGGGCGGTACGGAGTATTGAACATAGATTTCTTTTTCGCCTGTTTCGGATTTTAGAATTTCGGCAACCTCCGAGGGGATTTTTGAATCCTCAACGGATGCGGTTTCGTGGGCGTAGTTTTGGGTTAACGATACTTTTGTAGTATTATCGGTAAAGCTTTTTAATCCGATACCTGCACTTATGCTTAAAACCAGAACAAGACCACATATCGCTGCGGTGGATATTGTAAGTCGGGGTAAACTTTTTGTTTTTTTCGGTTGGGCAGAATTTAAATTTGCCGAAAGTCTTGTTTCTAAAAATTCATCCGGCTTAACGTTTTCCAATGATTTCTTTAAGTCATTTTTATTCATTTTCATAATCCTCCAATTCTATTTTTAATAATTCTCTGCTACGTTTAAGACGCATTTTAACTGCTGATTTACTAATTTTCAGTATCTGCGAGATTTCGTTTACAGAGTAATCATTGTAATAATAAAGCACAATTACGGATTTATATTTAGGAGAAAGAGAAAGAACTTTTTTGAGAATATCTATATGTAAATCGTTGTTGATGTCTTTGATATGTATTTGTAAATCATCAATATTTACATTTTTCCGTGAAGCGGATTTTAAAAGATTAACAGCCTTATTCTGAGTTGTTCGTATAAGCCACGCTTTTTGATGTTCATCATCTTTGAATTTCGGGGAATTGTTTAAAAAGGTGAAGAATACATCCTGAAGAACATCTTCGGTATCCTGTGGGTTTCCGAGATAAACAAAGGCTATTCTATACAGCATTTCAACGTATGTGTTATATATATTTTTGAAGTCTGTGTTTTTATCCATAACGAACTCCTTTCACCTATAAAACAATCAAGCGGTATAAAAGGTCACAAAAAAATGGGGGATTAAAAAATCCCCCATTGAGTTTTTATTAAAGTATACTGAATTTGATTACAACTGCCGCAAAAACAATTGATACCATTGAAAGCAGTTTAATGAGAATGTTAATTGAGGGACCTGCGGTGTCCTTGAAGGGGTCACCCACAGTATCACCAACAACTGCGGCTTTGTGACAGGATGAGCCTTTTCCTCCGTGAGTGCCGCTTTCGATATATTTTTTAGCGTTATCCCACGCACCGCCTGAGTTTGACATAAACACCGCCATAAGGAATCCTGTGGCGGTCGCACCTGCGAGCATACCGACAACGCCCGTACAACCGAGAACAAGACCAACTGCAATGGGTACTGCAATTGCCACAATAGTGGGCAATACCATTTCTTTAAGACTTGCTTTTGTGCAAAGGTCTACGCATCTTGCGTAATCGGGGTCGGTTTTACCTTCCATAAGACCTGCAATTTCCTTGAACTGGCGACGAACTTCTTTTACAACGCTTTGTGCAGCCTTGCCCACTGAATCCATAGTAAGGGCGGCAAACACAAAGGGAAGACAAGCACCAATGAACATACCCATTAAAACAGTAGGATTCATAAGGCTTAAATCAGAGATTTTTTCCGCACCGCCGGGGATGGAGTTGGCTTTGTCGATGTATGATGCCATAAGTGCCAAGGCGGTAAGTGCTGCAGAGCCGATAGCGAAACCTTTACCTGTGGCGGCGGTCGTGTTACCTAAAGAATCAAGAGCATCTGTTCGTTGACGTACTTCTTTCGGAAGACCGGACATTTCCGCAATACCACCTGCGTTATCGGCTACGGGTCCGTAAGCATCAGTTGCAAGGGTGATACCTAAAGTTGAGAGCATACCTACTGCCGCAAGAGCGATACCGTAAAGACCTTGTGAGCCACCACCTGAAACGAAGTATGATACAAGTACACAAACTGCAACGATAACAATGGGTAATGCAGTTGAAATCATACCAAGGGAAAGACCGCTGATGATTATGGTTGCGGAACCTGTTTCAGAAGAATCAGAAAGTTTTTTAGTGGGTTTGTATGTGTCGGAGGTGAAATATTCTGTAGCCTGACCGATTAAAACACCCGCTAAAAGACCGGCGAGAATGGGGAAGTATAAAGTCCAGTTTTCTTTTCCTAAAATGAAGTAAACCAAGGGGAAAGAAATAATCGCAATAACAATAGCCGAGAAATTTGTACCTTTGCTCAAGGCTCTGAGCAGGTCTTTCTGTGATGCACCCTCTTTGGTGCGAACAAGGAATGTGCCGATAATTGAGCAAATAACACCCATTGCCGCAAGGATAAGAGGTAAAGACATAGCCTTCATATCACCATTGAAAGCAGCAACACCTAAAGCGGAGGCGGATAAAATTGAACCTACGTAAGATTCATAAAGGTCCGCACCCATACCTGCAACGTCGCCTACATTGTCGCCTACGTTATCCGCAATAACTGCGGGGTTTCTGGGGTCATCCTCGGGGATACCTGCTTCAACCTTACCAACAAGGTCCGCACCTACGTCGGCGGCTTTTGTGAATATACCGCCACCTACACGGGCAAAAAGAGCCATACAGGATGCCCCCATACCAAAGGTGAGCATTGCACTCGTGATTTCAGTCGCTTCTAACTTGAAAACGAATTTCAAGAGGAAGAACCATATTGAAATATCAAGAAGACCTAAACCAACAACCGTAAAGCCCATTACCGAACCTGCGGAGAAAGCGACTCTTAAGCCACGGTTAAGACCCTCGCGACAGGCGTTTGCGGTACGTGCGTTTGATGCAGTTGCTATTTTCATACCGATAAATCCCGAAAGAGCCGAGAAGAATCCGCCCGTAACAAAAGCAAAGGGTACGTATGGCGTAAGGAGTTTTAGTATTGCCATTACGCAAAGTATAACAAAAAGCACAGCGAAGAAAATGCCGACGATTTTATACTGACGTTTTAAAAATGCATTGGCACCTCTGCGAATGGCTTTCGCCTGTTTTTGCATTTTGTCGGTTCCTTCTGAGAATTTAAGCACTTTTTTAGCGGTGAAAACGGCAAATAAAAGTGCGGCAACTGAACCGATAAATGTAAAGAGAATTAAATAATTTCCCATATAAACACTTCTTTCAAAAGAATATATAATATATTTTTTAGGTAAAGTATTATATTCCAGTTTTGTTGTGATGTCAAGTTTTTCGATAAAGTAAGTTATGATATTACATTTTTCGACACAGCATTTCTTATTATTGACTATAATAATTATTTATGGTAACTTTAAATAAGCGATTATTAATGAATAGGTGATTATTATGAAAAAATCATTGAAAATTGCACTTTGTGTAGTTTGCGTTATTGTAATTGGTGTAGTGGGAATTTTCTCACCGTATTTATTAAGTTTTGTAGCAAAGGATGGTAGTCCGAAAATGGTTGTTTTTAACGGTAAAACAAATTCAATTGAAGCACCTTTTTCTCAATACGGTGCTCCCATTGAGTTTGAAGATAAAAATTGCGGATGGTTTAATTATTACGCCATTGAATATTATTCCGATTGCTATGTAAAGGTTAAGCTTAATTATTCAGCAGGTGTTAAAAAAATTACGGAAGAGTTTTTCCTTGAGCCCGTTACGGATAAAAGCACTTTTTATTCCTTTGTGGATGGTGCAATGGATAATAAACGCGGTAATAAACTCGAGTCAATAAGTGTGCAAAGTCTTACTGAGGGTAAGAGTACTGTTTCAATTTTTAATTTTTATGTATACAACAGAGAAGTTCCCGACAGAGAGGTTTTTGTTGAAGCGGATAATCTTAAAATCGGTGTTGATTTACTCTGGGGCGGTGCATTGAGTTATGTTGAGGATTTAAATTCCAATGTTCAAGCTGTGTCCGTTGACGGTCAGATAAAGGTGGATTCAAATGCAGAGAAGCGTTATAACGCAAAGTCTGTAAATGATAATGTGAATCTTATAAACCGCAACGATACAGGAAGACTTGTTCAGCAGTCATATTACGGTACAATAGACTATGATAATGGTATTTATATGGATACTGAGTGGCATTATAATCCCGTTCAGGGTGGCAATCAATTTAACGATGCAAGTAAAATTGTTGATTTGAAAATTACCGACAATAGTATATATATTAAATGCAGACCCCTTGACTGGGCTAAAGAAAAGGAATTTATAACCCCCTCATATATGGAGGCTACATATTCTATTGAAAACGGTGCGGTTCATGGCAAATGCCGTTTCGTAGATTTTTCGGGTTATCCTGAAAATCTACGCGAACAGGAAATTCCTGCTTTTTATTGTATAGAACCATTTAATAATTTCGTTTATTATAATGGCGATAAGCCTTGGACAGGAGACGCCCTTACAAGTGAACCCGACCTTATTTTCTGGCCCGATGCGGGATATCCTAATTTCCATTCAAAGGAAAATTGGGCGGCATTTACGGGCGAGTTTGATGATAGCTTCGGTATAGGAATTTACGTGCCTGACCAGACAAGGTTTTTAGCAGGTGTATTTAACCGTGAGCAGACAACCAATGAGGACCCCTCAAGGGATGGCTGTACATCCTATATTGCAGTAATAAAGGAAATGAATTTTAAAAGTTACGAGCCCTTTGAATATGACTTTTATCTTGCCACAGGTAATACTGACGAGATAAGAGGAACATTTAAGACAATTAACGAAGCAAAACAGTAAATGCAAAATGCAGAATTCAAAATGCAAAATTATTGTGGCTAACGCCGATTATATTGTTCACTTCGTGAAGCGATATACTATGGTGCGATATGTTTCGCAGAGCGAAACGAGATTAGGACCTTCCACCACCTCACGGTGGTCCCCCTTCCTCCCGCGAGCGGCAGGACGGCGAGGCTTCGTATTTCAATTGCTTTATCTATAATTGGCGTAATCCCCGAAACTTGCAACTTGCCACTTTTAAATTGCAACTTATAATCGGCAACGCAGTTCCGATAATTACGCATTACGAAATATGAATTACGAATTAAAAAATCCGTCAGCAATTGCCGACGGATTTTTGTTTACTTTCTTTCTTTAATAACTTTAGCGGGGCAACCTACTGCAACTGAATAGGGAGGAATGGGTTTAACAACTACGCTACCTGCACCGATTACGGAGCCGTCACCGATATTGCCCGAGTACATAACTGCGGCTCTCATACCGATGTAAACGTCCTTGCCGATAGTAACCTTTTCACAGTGACCGCCCTGACTGTAAATGATTGAGTTGGGGTCGTCAAAAATATGTGAATAGGGTGTGAGAGTAATATTCTGAGCAAGAAGGCAATCGTCACCGATTTCAAGACCTTTGTGACCGAAAAGGGTTGTGCCTGTGCCGATGTAAACACCTTTTCCTATATTGATGTAACCGTCATTGACTCTTTCGGTGTCAAGGTAAACGCGTTGCTGAAGTCTCACACCGTCCGCAAGGTTAATTCCGCCTTCGCCACGAGCCATAAGTGTAACATCATCACCAATGGATACGTTGTTACCAACGGTTATAAATTCAGGGTTAGTGATATGTACGCCTCTGCCGATAGTTACGTTTTCGCCCATTGATTTGAATTTTGTTCTGTAATATTCAACTCTGAGTTTTGCGGCGTATTCAGAATCATCATTCATAAAAACAGTTTTATAAAAGCTTTCTCTGCTTTCGTCGTCCATATTGTTAAATGCATTTGTAAAAAAATTATCCATAATAAAATCTCCTTTTTTAATCCCATTCGGTGCCTGTAACGGTATCAAGGTTAATGTTTTTGGTATCGTGGGTTTTCTTTATCAGCATACCAAGGCCTGCTACGAAACCGGGTACGAGTAATATCATAGCCACCGTGCCTATGTATTCACTGCCAAGAAGTATTCCCGACAAGAAACCGGCTCCCATAGAAATACCGTAACCTAAGGCCACGATAATAAATTCAGCAGACATAGCTGAAGAACGTAAATTTGTGGGTGCGGATTCGCCCACCATCATAATAATAACATCGTTTACCGAGTAGAAACTGCCTACACTCGCACCACAGAAGAAGCCCACAAGAAGGGGATTCCAATTGAATTTTGAACCAACCCAGAAAAGTATGAAGGATGCAAGACAGTTGGCGGCGGTAGTAATGGCGGCAGCTTTTCTGCCTTTTCCGTCGGATATGAAGCCCATGATAACTTGGGAAACGGCACAACCTACGGGGAAAAGGAAAAGAGCCGTGCTTACGGGACCTGTGCTTACGGCATTCATTGCGCTTTCGGAGAAATTACCGAAAAGGCTTTCTGCATAGCCGTAGGACATAATTACCTGATAGTCGATTGAAAAAATGAAGCCTAAGTTTAAAAAGGTTGCTGTAATAAAGAGCCAACGGAGTTGCTTGTGCTTAAGCGCAAATTTTAATGCGGTGAAAAGACCACCCTGAGCATTTTCTGCATCTTTTTTTCGTTTTTCTTCTGCTCGTTCCGAGTCGGTCATTCTCAGCTGCCTGAGCTTTGATTGAACAAATACCTCGGGTTCGCGGGCTAAAAGTAAAGCAATAAAGCTTACAATAAGACCTACAAGCGCGGGTATAAAATAAACCGCACGCCATTCGGATGCCTGAGTCATAAGCCAACGTCGTAAAAGAGGAACAAGCATAACGCTCATATTAGCAATGAATTTTATTGACGAATAAATACGTGCTCTGTGTTTGGGTGGAGAGGTTTCCATTATGTAAACAACATGCATATCGTGGGGGACAAAGAACTGAATCATACAAGCGCCCAACAAATACATTATAAGGTTGTTTGACATAAATATTATAATCAGGGCAAGGCTCATACCGAATGTGTTTATAACTAAAAATGTCTTTCTGCCGAAACGGTCAGCAAGAGGTCTGTAAAATAAGCCTAAAACCTGAAACGGTATGGCGAGGGAGGTTGCAAGATTGAGCATACCTACCGAACTTTGACCGAATGAAGCCATAAGGTCGTTGGCGATTTCAGTTTTCATAAGGGTGTTGATTTGCGATGCGATTTCGTCGGTTGCGTAAATCAACGTAATGATAAAAACAATGTAAATAAGATAAAGGTTTTTGCCCTTGTGGTTGAGCTTTTTTTCCCAACGGGCAATTTGTTTTTGATTTTTTTGCAATCTCTTTGAGCTTGCGGAGATTTTTGTATTCATAATTTTCACCCAACTTTGGTGTGTATTATATCATCTATTTCCCTATAGGTCAACAATTAAGAATTGTTAAATATCTGTAACGCTTAATCTTACTTGATTGACCTTTGGGAATAAATAATGTATAATTTGAATAATATTTATATATTTTTTCAGAAAGGAGAGTAAAGTATGACACAACTTGATAGTTATATTGCTCAAAAAGAAGAATTGTGCCGTAAAAATGATGCTATTTTACCTGAATTATACGGAGAATACGGCGTAAAAAGGGGCTTGCGTGACCAGAACGGTAACGGTGTGCTTGCAGGTCTTACAAATATTTCTAAAATTACATCCTTTGAAAACGTAAACGGAGAAAAAACACCTTGCGAAGGAAAGCTATGGTATCGAGGTTATCGCGTAGAGGATTTGCTTAATAGCTTGGGCGAAAATGAATTGGGATATGAAAAAATAGCGTATCTTCTTTTAATGGGTGAGCTTCCCGATGAAACTGAAAATCAGACCTTCAAAAGGCTTATAGGTGAAAGCAGAATTTTACCTACAAACTTTACCCGTGACGTTATAATGAAGGCTCCGGGTAAAGATGTTATGAACTCAATGACTCGTAGTATACTTACTCTCGCTTCTTATGACCAGGGCCCTATTGAAACAAGCGTAAGCAATTCTTTACGTCAGTGCATAAGACTTATCAGTATTTTCCCTCTTTTAGCGGTTTACGGCTACCACGCATACAACTACTATGAGAATATGGACAGTATGTTCATTCACAGACCCGCCCCCGAGTTATCCACGGCTGAAAATCTTCTTATGATGCTTCGCCCCGATAAAAAATACACTGCTACTGAGGCAAAGGTTCTTGATACTGCTCTTATTCTTCATATGGAGCACGGCGGCGGTAATAACTCAACCTTTACCACAAGGGTAGTAACCTCTGCGGGCTCTGATACATATTCAACAGTTGCGGCGGCTATGTCGTCTCTTAAAGGTCCAAAGCACGGTGGTGCCAACATAAAGGTTATTGAAATGATGGATGATATCCGCGCCCACGTAAATGACACAGCCGATAAAGAGGCGTTGAGCGATTATTTATCAAAAATCATTAATAAAGAAACCTTTGACCGTAAGGGGCTCGTTTATGGTATGGGTCACGCGGTGTATTCTCTTTCTGACCCCCGTGAGCGAGTTTTTAAGTATTATGTTGAGCAGCTTGCTAAAGAAAAGGGCAGGGAAAAGGAGCTTCAGCTTTACAAGGATGTTGAAGAGCTTGCTCCGGAGCTTATTGCAAAATACAGACGTATTTATAAAGGTGTAAGCCCCAATGTGGATTTTTACAGTGGTTTTGTTTACGATATGTTGGGTATACCCAGGGAATTATATACGCCTATGTTTGCTGTTGCCAGAATTGTAGGATGGAGCGCACACCGTATTGAAGAATTAGTTTGTACAGATAAAATTATACGTCCCGCATATTTAAGCGTGATGGAAGAAAAATAAAAAATTCGACACATACCGCGAATCAAAGCGATATGTGTCGATTATTGTAATAATGGGTTGTTAAAATTACCGATGTCTGTTATAATATACTTCTATGTTACAACATTTATAAAGACGGGGTTGAAATAAAAATTGGTTAAAAAACTAAAAGAAGCATCCTTGACTACAAAATATCATATTATTAATTTTGTGTTGCGTGGATGTCTTTTTATCGGGGCTGTTGCGGTTTACGTGACTAAACGAATTGAATATGGCTCATTTTCATTTATCAACGGTGAAAATATGCCTTGGTACATACTTCCTGTGTGGCTTTTCTTTATGGTGGAGGTTGTGCTGAGATTTATACCTACAAAATTAGACCCACCGGGCTGTAAAAAGCATTTCAAATCACAGTTTGTATCCACCGGTGCAACCGAACCTAAGCACGCTTCCTGGAAGGGAGCAGGTATAGTAGGCGCTATCTGGGTAGCAGCCCACGCAATTCTCGGAATATTATATCACTTTGATGTTGTTGACAAAGGCATCCTTGTACTGTTTATGCTTTTTTATAGTGTGTGCGATATGATATGTGTGTTGTTTGTGTGCCCTTTACAAAAGCTTTTTATGAAAAACAGATGTTGTGCAGACTGTCGCATATATAACTGGGATTTTGCAATGATGTTCACACCACTTATTTTTATTCCGCATTTTTATACCTGGAGCCTTGCAGCGGTTTCTCTTGTGCTTCTTGTGAAATGGGAATATACAGCATTTAAGCATCCCGAAAGATTCTCTGTTAATACCAACAGTTGTCTTTCCTGTAAAAACTGTCCCGAAAAAGGTTGCCGACATAAGAAAAGCTTAAAGAAAAAACAAAAGAAGGTAAATGTATGAATATTTTAGTGGTAAACGGTAGCCCTAAAGGGCAATATAGCGTCACTTTACAAACGATAAATTACCTTATGAAGTTATACGGTGAGCATAATTTTGAGGTTCTTCACGCGGGTCAACGTATAAAGGCACTTGAGCGTGATTTTACCCCTGCTAAACAGGCTCTTGAGAAAGCGGATTTGATTATTTTCTCATACCCCGTATATACTTTTATTGCTCCCTATCAGTTACACAGATTTATCGAGATTATCAAAGAAAATGGTATTGACCTTAAGGGTAAAGCGGCAACACAGTTTTCTACATCAAAGCATTTTTATGATGTTACCGCCCATAGATATATTGAGGATAACTGTTGCGATTTAGGTTTGAATTATGTGCGTGGTTTATCGGCGGATATGGATGACCTTCTCACGGAAAAAGGACAGAAAGAGGCAAGGGACTTTTTTGAATATGTTCTATTCTGTATAGAAAATGGGATATACGAGAAATGCAGAGTTAATTCAACTGAGCCCAAGCACGTAAAGGTAACCGTACCACATTGTAATATCACCGAAAAAGAAGGGGATATTGTTGTTCTTACAAACTGCGAAAAAGAAGATACTCAACTTCAGAGTATGATAAATCGTTTTTGTGCCGTAAGCAAAAGAAAAACAAGAATAATCAACATTGCCGAGTATGAGTTTAAAGGTGGTTGTCTTGGTTGCTTGAACTGTGCTTCTTCCGGCAAGTGCGTTTACAAGGATGGCTTTGATGAGTTCCTCAGGGGCACAATACAGACCGCTCAGGCGATAGTTATTGCTTTTTCAATAAAGGATCATTATATGGGCGCGAATTTCAAACTTTATGATGACCGTCAGTTCTGCAACGGTCACCGTACTGTTACAATGGGTATGCCAATGGGTTACCTTGTAAGCGGTAATTATAGCGAGGAATTTAATCTCCAGATGATTATTGAGGGTAGGGCTGAGGTTGGCAATAACTTCCTTGCAGGTGTTGCAACGGACGAAGTTTCTCCCGATACTGAAATCGATAAACTTGCCCACAGACTTGAGTATGCTTTGAAAAACGGATACGTTCCGCCACAGAATTTCTATGGTGTGGGCGGTATGAAAATTTTCCGTGACCTTATCTGGCTTATGCAGGGTATGATGAAAGCGGACCACAAATTCTATAAAGCCCACGGTCAGTATGATTTCCCGCAGAAAAAGAGGGGAACAATGATTATGATGAAGTTCTTGGGTTCTCTTGTTTCAAACCCTAAAATCAAGGCTAAAATGGGTAACGCAATGACTGAAGGTATGCTTATGCCATATAAAAAGTTACTTGATAAAGTAGATTCCCAAAAGAAATAAAAAATAACCCTTGGTTGATGTTTCTTTACACATACAACCAAGGGTTATTGTTCTATTTTAGTATCTAACATCTTTTGGTTACCTCTCTTTCGTATTATTGGTGTACTTTTCTGATTATTGAAATTGCTCCGTAATCTTGATTTTAAATTTAATCTATATAAACTCCCGTAAGTGAGAAACACTTTTGATTCGGAACATATTCAATTTTCGGTAAAGTACGGTTTACAAGGCTTTTAAGATTTTGCCTTTAGGTATTTACCTGTTCATCGGTATCACCCTTTCTTTGATTAAATAGTACCATTTTGAACACTCCTTTTCAATTCGCATATTATATAAAGTTAAAAGGCTCCATTTATTTAAAACACAGAAATTAATGTCGTAATTGTTAAGAGTGAAATTATGCCATTGACAAGTATATATATTATTTGTTATACTGAATATGTTGGGTCGGTGATAGCACCGGCTTTTTTCTTTTAAGGGTGATAATTATGAAGAACAAAAAAGTCAGAAATATTATAATGGTTTTAGTTTGTATTATTGTTGCTTCAGGTGTTTTAGTTGGTGCAATGGGTATTTACCTTGGGGATTATTACAAAGCACAAATAGATTCGCAAACGGTTTTTGCTCCTGAAAAAAGTATAACCGTTACGACACTCGAAAACGGTAATATTCTTTTTATGCCAAAAAAACCCGTAGCGGGATTTGTATTTTATCCGGGCGGTAAGGTGGAGTATACTGCTTATACACCACTTATGCAGGCTTGTGCTTCAAAGGGAATAGCCTGTATTTTAGTTGAGATGCCCTTTAACCTTGCGGTTTTTGATGTGAATGCCGCCGAGGGTATAATCGGGATGTACCCTGAAATAGAAAAATGGTACATAGGTGGTCACTCTCTCGGTGGCTCTATGGCGGCATCATTTATTGATAAAAACCCGCAAGAATATAGCGGTTTGGTGCTTTTAGGTTCTTATTCCACCGCCGATTTATCACAAAGCGGGATTGATGTTTTATCTGTTTACGGTAGCGAAGATGGTGTTATGAACAGGGAAAAATACAAAGAGTATTTATCAAATCTGCCCGATGATTTTACTGAAGTAGTAATTGATGGTGGTTGCCACGCGTATTTTGGTATGTACGGCGAACAGGATGGGGACGGAGTAGCACGTATTACAAATCAGGAACAAATATCAGAAACGGCACAGTTGATTTATAACCAAATAAAAAAACGCCCTCAGGCGTAGTACAGAAAACTAAAATGCGTATAAAATTGAAATAACCCTTGACCGAGTGTTTCTTTACACACTTTCTTCGGTCAAGGGTTATTTCTGTTCACTCTTGATATCTAACATCTTTTTGTTTACCTCTCTTTCTTAGGCTTGTAATACCTTCTGCTTTTGAAATCTACCTGTCGTTAACACGATTTTTTCACTTTCCCGTAAGCGGGATTTACTTTTGCTTTTCAAATAATTTTCTTTTCAGAAGTTATTACATTAGGTTTAGCTTTAAAACCCTGTATTTATTTTTATTTGGATTTTAAATTAAACCTGAAAGCGTTTACCGGTACATCGGTCTCACCTTTCCTCGTTTTTAAGATTTAGGTTCTTACCTGTTCATCGGTACCACCCTTTCTTTGATTAAAGAATATCATAAAAAAAGCCTTTTTTCAATATGTAATGTTGTATAAAGTTGCCTAAAAAAAGTTGTATAAAAAACAGAAATTGGTGAAACGGCACAATGAATTGTTTGTTTCGTATTGACTTTTAAAAATGGATTTGCTATACTGAATTATGTTGGGCGATTTATATTCGCTTATTTTTTATTTTTAGGAGGGTTATGATGGCTATTATTAAGATGATACTTGCATTCTTAATGTCATTAAGCCAGGTTTTTGCACCCATCGGTGCAGTTGTAGAAAACGGCGAGGCGGCGTATTTTACCGACTGGACTCTTGAGGAAGTTTTTGATGAAGATGATTATATCGAACTTGAGAAAACTCCCGGTGAAGATTTTGTAGTTCTTAACCTTGCGGATATTCAAGTTAGTGATGAGAATGTTTTCGCTAAAGAGGGGACTTATTCCTTTGAACTTATTACAAAGCTTGTTGAGGCTCACGACCCCGACCTTATTACCTTAAGCGGTGACAATGCCTGGGGGCCCGTATCATATATGGAGGTTGTTTCCTGGATAGATTCCTTCGGTATTCCCTGGGCGCCTGTAATGGGTAACCACGACGGTGAAGGTTGTATCAGCGAATTCTGGGCAGCATATCAATTGTATGAGGCAGAAAACTGCCTTTTTGAGTTTGGCCCTAAGGATATGGGATACGGCAACTACATTATAAATGTTACCGAAAACGATAAAATTGTTCACACATTCTTTATGATGGATACTCACGATTCTGCCGAATATACTCTTGAAGATGGCACGCATATTGACGGTTATGACCATCTTTGGGAAAATCAGTTGTTATGGTATGAATGGGCGGTTAACGGCATTGAAGACCTTGCGGGTCGTAAGGTTGAAAGCACCGTTATTATGCATATTCCCGTTCAAGAATATATTGATGCTTGGGAAATGGTAAGTATTACAAATGATGACGGCACATCAGAAATCAATCCTGTGTTCGCATCTGTTGCAATGGGTCAGAAGGGTGAGGATTGTTGTCCCGGAGCCGTTAACAATGGCTTTTTCGACCTTTGTAAAGACCTTGGAAGCACAAAAACAATTCTTGTAGGTCACGACCACAGAAACGACTTTGTTGTAAAATATGAAGGAATCACTCTCGCATACGGTGTAAAAACAGGCTTCGGCAGTTATTGGAGCCCCGACAGAATCGGCGGGACTACAATCAAAATCAATTCTAAGGGCAATGCAAAACTTACTCAGCATTATTATGATTTAGAACAGAGCGGTTGGGATATTACGGACGATTGATTTAAAAAACAATGACTGTTACCGATTGAGTTCGGTAACAGTCAATTTTTTATTGTCTCAAAGTTTCTTTTCGGTTCTTCTTAATAACAAAATATACGGGAATGGCAAGTAAGGGGAACAGCATACCCACAAGCATACCAGCTTTCATTCCAAGCTGTTCAGGCGCTAATGAAAGGTCGCCGGCTAAAGCTGCGAGGGTGGGATTTTCTATAACAAAGTCCGTTATAACACCGATTAACTGAGGACCTGCGGCGGCACCTAAGTCACCACCCGCTGCCATCATTGCGAATATGAATACACCACCGGAGGGGAAACGGTCGGAGGCGACAATAAGTGAACCGGGCCATAGCATTGAAACACAAAGCCCTGTAAAGGCACAGGCAACAAGGCCTAAAAGAGCGATATCGGCAATAGCCGCCACAAGGTAGCAAATAGTAGCACCTACGGCACCAAGGAAAAGCACGTTTCCGATTTTTTTACCTTTTTTGGCATAAAGTGTTCTTCCTAAACCTAACATTACTGAAAATAACGCTACACCGAAAACATCACCCAAGATTTTGGGAACACCGAGCGCCTGTTCAATATAACCGGAACTCCATTGAGCCATAATGCATTCTGCGGCACCGCCTAAGAATATTGCCGAAACCATAAGCCAAAGGCCTTTGTTACGAAGCATTATCAAAACGCCTGATACCTTTTCGGGTGTTTGCATGGGCGGTATTTCCGATTTCATAAACAGGAAAAAAGATATTAAGGGTATAACTGCAAAGCCTAAAGCCAACCATTGCCAGTTGTTTTGACCGAAAACAAGTATGTATAAGGTGCTGATTATTATAACGGGTACAACACCCCAGGCGTAAACAGAGTGAAGCTTACTTAATTCTTTGTCGGGGTTATCGGAGGGGATGGCGGCAATAACGGGACTTATAAGCACTTCTGCGAAGCCACCGGAAGCGGAGAAAATAATAGTACCTATTACGAGGCCAACATAAGCATTCTGTGGAAAAACTATAGGTAAAACCGCGTATGAAACCAAACCTATAACTGTAAGCAATGGCGTTATTTTTACCGCTTTCGGGATATTGAATTTGTGGGAAAAGAACGAGAAAATAAGATCTATACCCAACTGAGTTACAAAATTTATAAGTACCAGTGAACCTAACAAAGAATAGGATATTCCGTATAGGTTATGAAAAGTTAAAAATAAAACAGGTGATAAATTGGCTACTACCGACATTGCGATGTTTGTGGTGTAACAAGCAAATTTTAATTGTTTGTAATTCATCTGAATTTTTTGCTCCCGAAAATGATTTAATGTGATATATTAAAAAGAAAGGCAGAATCAAAAGGCTTTTTCTTGAAAAGTTCCCCTACCTATAATTTTAACAATATTTTAAGTTTAATTCAATGGGTTGAGCTAAAAGCTTTGCAAAATATTGTTATAAATCTATCGAATAATTTAAAAATGTAAAAAACAACCTGTTACAATTTACCAGAATTTGTAACAGGTCATTTTTGTTGTTCGTTTAGTTGTGTTAAATCTTTTATCAGCTCAAGAATATGCTCGGATTGTTCAGGTGTGAGTTTTTCCGCTGTTATGGCGATTTGATTATTTGTATGGGGGGCGTTTGAGTTTGAGTTGAAAAAATCGGCAGGTGTAATCCCAAAATATTCACAAATATAAATAAAACCACTAAAAGAAGGTAATGTGCGACGATTTTCAATTTTGTTTATATAACTTTCACTTTGACCTAAAGACAGACTCATGTCCCTTGCAGAAACACCTTTTTGAAGTCTGAGTTGAGTGATGCGATTGTAAAAGAAATCTATATAGTCCATAACGTCACCTCCTGTATACTTATAGTATAAATCTTTTGAGGTTATATTATAAAGAAATATAGGATATATTTTCCTTGACACAAGGAAAAATCAAGATATATAATTGCATCTGAGAAGAAAACAAAGATATATTTTCCCAAAGGAGACAAATTATGAAAAGGTTTTTAAGTTTATTTTTAGCATTAGTATTAGTTATGGGTGTGTTTATAAGCGTGCCTGTAACCGTAAATGCTGCAAGTGTCGATGATTTGACATTTGAATTGAATGAAGATGGTGGCTCGTATTCTGTGACGGGATGTGAAACAACTTTAGATGGTGAGATAGTTATACCGTGTGTATATAAGGGCTTACCGGTAACAAGTATAGGTGCTGCTGCTTTTGAGTTTTGTGAAGACCTTACTTCAATAACAATACCAGATGGTGTAACAAGTATAGGTGCTGCTGCTTTTTCTAATTGCACAAGCCTTATATCAATTACAATTCCCGATAGTGTAACGACTATAGGCGAGTGGGCTTTTTGTAATTGTAATATCCTTGCTTCAGTTACATTAAGCAATAATGTGACAATCATAAATGATTACGTTTTCTCAAATTGTAGAAGCCTCACGTCAATCAAAATTCCTGATACTGTAACAAGCGTATCTTGTTTTTCTTTCTATAATTGCACAAAGCTTAAATTGATAGACGTTGCTGAAAACAATCTTAATTATTCTTCTGTTGATGGTGTTTTGTTTAACAAAGATAAGAGTACAATAGTTAAATATCCAGCAGGGAAAATAGGAGCTGAATATAAAATCCTTGATAGTGTAACAACAATAGATGCATTCGCATTTCAATTTTGTATAGATCTTAAATCCATCATAATTCCAGAAAGTGTAACAAATATAGGTAGGTACGCTTTCGAGGGTACGGCTTGTTATGAAGATGAAGACAATTGGGAAAACGGTGTTCTTTATATTGACAACTATCTAATAAAAGGTTCAAAAGCTTTAAGTGGTTCATATACCATCAGAGAAGGTACGAAAATTATTGCTGAGAATGCTTTTGCACAGTGTAATAATCTAACATCAGTAACCATTACGGATAGTGTAACAGATATTGGTCAAGGAGCTTTTTCAGATTGTAAAAATCTGACATCGGTAACAATTTCAGATAATGTTACAACAATAGAAGATTGTGTTTTCTTTGCATGTGAAAAGCTTCTATCTGTTGTAATTCCCAATGGTGTAAATAGTATAGGTGTGTGGGCTTTTGGTTTATGCGAAAAGCTTCTATCTGTTGTAATTCCAAATAGTGTAACTACTATAGAAGAGGGTGCTTTCTATTTCTGCACAAGCCTTGCAACTATTACAATCCCGGATAGTGTAACAAGCATAGGTGCGAGTGCTTTTGCTGATTGTTCAAGTATTACTTCAATAACAATTCCTTCAAGTGTAATGCGTATAGGTGCCTCTGCATTCTCTGGTTGTAGTTTTACTTCAATTGAAATACCAAGTAGTGTAGAACATATAGATAATTATGCTATTGGGTATTTTTATAATTCTGACACAGGACAAGAAGAGAAAATAGATGGCTTTATAATTTATGGAAAATCAGACTCATTTGGTGAAATTTATGCTAATGAAAATGGGTTTGAGTTTAAGGGGATTCCTGATGTTTGTAGTCATAATTTAAGTGAATGGATTGTTGGTAAAGTGGCAACTCATACCGAAGACGGTTTAAAGTACAAAGAATGCATAGATTGTGGTGAAGTCCTTCGAACAGATGTTATCCCTGCTACAGCCAATAATTTTACTGACGTTTTCGATTCTCAAGTATTTAAACTCTGGTGGTCTGTTGCGTTCAGTAATCAAGATAACATTTACGAATTTTCACCCAAGCACATAAAATGGTACACGGTTGACAAAATTGACCTTTATGAATATTACGCAGGAGAGAAAGAGGTTGTTAACGAGTATGGCTCGTATACATATACATATTCTGCAATTCCCGCCGAGGTTTTCGAGAATGAGGCACTGAAGCATTTTAATATAACCGATATAAGTATTTTGAGAAACGAAACGAATCACGACCCCGTATATAATGCTGAAACCAATACTTATGATATGCCTTTTGTAGGCGGTTGGGGTGACTCAATTACGTATGTAACCAAAGGGTACAAAACTGACGGTACAGGTAAATACGATGTGTACGGATATACCGTTGAAATGGCTTATGAAAAGCCTGACGATGCCGTTGAGGGTGTGGATTATATTATGCTTGACGACTATCCCGCAGAAATAGTAAGATGTCTCAAGG
The DNA here is from genome assembly GCA_045592665.1 of Acutalibacteraceae bacterium. Classification (GTDB taxonomy): domain Bacteria; phylum Bacillota; class Clostridia; order Oscillospirales; family Acutalibacteraceae; genus DTU089. The sequence continues at coordinate 345 of JAZNVE010000125.1, read as the reverse complement.
TTACTATTGAATACAATGGAACAGACGTTAAATTTCTCTCATGGGAAACGATTTCTCTCAATGATGTTCCGGACATTAAGCTTTTGACTCATAACCACGTTTTTTCGACTTGGATTACTGACAAAACTGCAACAGTAAATGCTACAGGCTCAAAGCACAAGGAATGCACCGAATGTGGCGAAGTTCTTGAAACAGCAGTAATCCCCCAGCTGAAGCCGGCAACACCCAAGCTCAGCAAGGTACAGAATACGGGAAGCGGAGTAAAGGTAAGCTGGGGAGAAGTAGAAGGCGCGGATGATTACATCGTATACCGCAGAACGTATGATGCAAAAGCTAAGAAGTGGA
>JAZNVE010000124.1:0-4221 GCA_045592665.1 Acutalibacteraceae bacterium | reverse complement strand
TAGCCCTAACTTGCAAGAAAGAATCCTTGTCAGATGCTATCCGGTTAAAATCTCACACTTTTTTAATACAATTGTCGGTATAATTTTGCCTGCTGTTATCGGTATGTTAAGATATGAGTGGGCGGATATAAATGTTTATCGTTATGTTATTCCCATCACTTTCTGTCTCCTTGCAGCATTTACAATGATTTTTGCCGGCAGAGTAAAGGAAAGAATTCCTCAGCCTCCCGTTGAGAAAAAGGTTCAGATTAAATTCTGGGACGGTATATTTGGTGTTCTTAAGAATAAATATCTTCTTATAAATACCGTTGTGGGTCTTATTGACTCCCTTGGCAACGGTATGTTACCATTTGCTACAATTCTTTATTTCTATACCTTCCGTCTCAGCGGACTTCCGTATTCTCTTATTGTGGCGCTTATATCCTTTGCGGGTACTCCGCCCGATTTGTTGTCGCCATATTTCCTTAAACGTTTTTCATATAAACAGATTATGATTTTCTATCAACTGAGCCGTGCGTTAGGTAATGTTATAATTGCCGTTTCAATGTGGACTCTTGGTGATAATCTTGCCCTTTGCGGTACAATCTGTATTATAGTTCTGTTCTTTATGGAGATGACAAAGACCGTTCCTACAACCGCGGGTCACGATATGAACATACGTATCGGTGACTATCAGATGTATTTGTCGGGTGAGCGTCTTGAAAACTTTGCGGGGATTTTCGGTTGGTTTACAGACCCCATAAAGAACTTTGTAGGTCTCATAATCCCAATATTCCTGCTGAAATACGGCTTCAACAGTAACTGGGAAATCCTGTTCTTTGACGGTTCAAGAAGGAATATAATCATTGTTCCTCTTATTGTTGATGCAATTGGTTTCTTCCTTATGACCATACCGTATCTGTTCTGGGATTACGATAACAAAAAGCAGAATCTTGTTATGGAAGTCCTTAAACGTCGAGCAGAAGTAACGGAAAAGAAAGCCGAAGAAGAGGGCGTTTCTGTTTCCGGTGGATATAAAGGTTAAGGGGGTGTGTTGAATGAGTAAAAAAGAAAAGAAACAGAAGAAGGTCAACGATTGGCAAACCGATGTACATCTCGACATTCCCGAGGATGAAATATGGACTTATCAGGTTCCGGGTCTTGCAGCACCTCATATCAACAAACCCCACAAATACTATTCTTTAAAGAAAATAGTATTTATACTTGTTATTATTGTTGCGGTTTCTCTTTCAATTTATTTCAGTATTATAGCCTTGCAGAATGATACTTTTGAATACACCGAAACCGAACAGGGTATTGAATTTTCAAAATTCAGTAATACGGGTTATCTATATGAACTTGATATTGACTATGTTTGTGATATTGAGTATATAGCGGGTAACAATGACCCTAACACTAACTTTAAGGTTGTTAAGGATACTTCAAAGCCCATTACAGCTGTAAGGCAATTTGTGCTTAATTGTGATGACAAAATAAAGACTATACGTATCGGCGAAAATGTAGAATTCGTTGATACAAAGGCATTTTACTCTTGTTGGGCTTTGCAGAATATCGAGGTTGATGAGAATAACCCAAATTACTGCGATATTGACGGCGTTCTTTACAATAGGGATAAAACAGAGATTCTTTGTTATCCCTGTGACCACGACGAGTATTTAAGACAGAAATATGGTTACGAACGTGAGCTTTATACTGAAGAAATAACCCCTGAATATGAAAGAGATATCCAGACCTATGTTGTGCCGTCCACAGTAGTGAAGATTGATGAAATGTGTTTCAATTATGCCAACTTAAGAGTGATTTATTTACCCGAGGGTTTAAAAACTATTGAAACTCTTGCAATTTTTAAACTTCACGAAAAGGTAGACCAGTGGGGAACAACACCCTCACTTACCGATATTTATACATATAAGTCTGACAAGGTTTCCGATACTCATTTTACAAATCAAAAGGTTCTTGGTGAAGTGTATAAATCATTACCCGAGGGTCTTGAGTATATCGGGTCGGATGCATTCAGTTATAATCAGTCTTTGTCATATGTATATATTCCCGAAAGTGTAACCTATATAGGTCATCACGCTTTCTGGGATACAGTATTTAAAGACGGTGACACACTCAAGGGTGTAACAGAAATGTATGTTGCGGTGGATGAAGAAACCTTTAATAATGAAATTGAAGTCGGTGACGATTGGCGACCCAAGTATGACTACTTGTTGTTTAAAAAGGCTGTGGATATAGTTTATTCAGCCGAAAGGGTAACCGAATAATAAACCGAAAGGGGGATGTGTATGTTTTGTATTAAATGTGGCACTCAGTTGCAAGAGGATACTACTGTATGCGAATCCTGTGGCGCTGATATGAACGAAGAATTAAAAAGTGTTCAGTTAACTGACGAAACAAACGCCGTTGAGGTTGAGGCAGAGCCTGTAACCGAAAATGAATGCTTACATTCCTTTAATAATATGGACTATGAGGAAGATATACTTGCAAAAAAACAGTTGAAAAAAGCCCGTCGTCTTGCGGACGCATCCTTGGGTACGGGTATTGCCGCAGTTAGTTTTCTTATACTCGGCGTAGTGTTGATACCCTTATTCTGGTTTTTGTGGTTTTTCGCATTTATGCTCGGTATTGCAACCTTTGTGCTTTCATTTTTATCCGGCAGGGCAATGTACGAATTGACATTCAACGATTTGTATGAGTTACAAATAAAAAAGATTAAACTTACGTACCGTAAAGCTAAAATTGCCGCAGCAATTGCTATGATTTCCGCAATTGTTGGTGTAGTAGCTATAATCTTTACTATTTATTATTTCGCAACTGCATTACTTCAAAGTGACTTTACCGAAGCGGTACAATTACTGTGGAATTTAGTTGCGGGGGCAGTAAGTAAGTTGTTCTGAAATTAAAAGGTTGTCGGAATTTCCGACAACCTTTTTCCATATATAAACTTAAATATAAAAAATTTATTGGCTTTGCAACAAAACCTGTTTTAAAAAAGTCATATATGTAAGAATTACTTGAAATGGGAGGTTTTATGAAAAAGAAAATTATTTGTTTGTGTGTTGCAATAGTGATATTATTCTCGGCATTTACACTTTGTTTATTTTCTATGCTTCAAAAAGATGAAGAAGATGTCATAACAACCACTCAAGCTACAACTATGACAGGCAAAGCCGTAATGTTGGAAAAATACGTGAAAATCTACGAAAACAATGCAGACTTATACATAAATGGGCAAAACGTTTCTGAGCAGACCTGCGTTAGATTATATACAAAAAAGAAGCGTTGTGTAGTATCATTGATGTATATTGCTTTGTATCTTGGTTGTGACGTTTACGAGAACACCGAAAATGAATACACCATTGTGTATGGTGACGATAGCTACACGCTGAATACGTTAGAAAATACAATGAAAATTAATAATAACCCGATGAATATAATCGGTGACCCGGATCCCATAGTAAATCCTGATGCAGAGTCTGCAAATCACCACATTGACCCGTATTACAAAAGAACTGAGGCAGATTATCTTATTGACAGTAATACTTTAAATCACTTTTTATATTTGTTGAATTATGAAATGCTTATAGATTATAAATGTGCAACAGTAAACATTAGTAAAGCAAACAATCCTCCCGTAAAATTGGTTGTTAATTCAAAGGTACTACCTATTGACGAAAACATAAGAATTAATAATAAGGAGCTTTATGCAGAAATACCCTTGTTTTCCGTTTTGAAAGAGTGCGGGTTTGAGATAACGCAAATTGAAGATGGTAAATATTCTTTAAGAAAAGATAAAGAAAAATTAGTCTTAGATACAAAAAACAATATTTTGTCAGATAGAAAATGTTCTGATTATTTTAAACTTATAGTTGGTGGCAAAGTATGGTATTACTATAAGAAAACAAATGATGATTATTATATAAGTACTTACCTTGTAGTACCTTTATTGTATGATTTTGGTTATAGAACAGAAATAGATTACGAAAATTCAATAATTTCGATTAATAAATTGGCTGAAGATACTCATTCATGAAATTAAATCAGAGTTTCTCTTTTTGTGAGAAACACGGATTTTTATTGGTCCCTTTAGGGGTGGAAATAAACCCCCGGTTCTACCGGGGGAAGAAAAAGGCTTTAGCAAAGCAAAAAACGGCGAGCTCAAAGCCGCCGAAGTAGTTGCAAATAATTAATCCTCCAAGTAGAATGAATGTGGTTTGG
>JAZNVE010000123.1:0-4722 GCA_045592665.1 Acutalibacteraceae bacterium | reverse complement strand
GATCATAAGAAGAAGACCCTGTGAAGCTGTGTAGGTTGTTGTGAGTGCACCGGCTGCGAGTGAACCGTGAACAGTACCTGCGGCACCTGCCTCAGACTGCATTTCGGAAACCTTTACGGTTGTGCCGAAGATGTTCTTCTGACCTTGAGCGGACCACTGGTCAACGTAGTCAGCCATGGGGCTGGAAGGTGTGATGGGGTAGATACCGGCAACTTCTGTGAACGCATATGATACATATGCGGCAGCGTTGTTACCGTCCATGGTTTTCATTTTTCTAGCCATAGTTTTTCCTCCTGTGAATAATATAGTAAATTAATTATAAGTATTATAAAAACACCACCAATTATATTAGCACTATTTTTTACGGTTGTAAACTGTTAAAAGATAAAAATTTCACAAATTTACGGCGAAATTATGGTTATTTAGCCAATTTTATGTATGTTTTGTTAAAAAATTAACTCACCTTTAATATTTGTGTTTATTCTGTTGGCATCCTATTGACAAATTATACATATTTTATGTATAATCTAAAATGTTATGGTGTAACGTGCCATACTATTTTCTTTTTGAAAGGAGCAAATCCAACCATGGATGACCCCGGACCTAATTTTATTTTGGCCCAAGTACAAAACTTAACTCAGACAGATGCAGGTACAGGTGTTTTAAGCGTTGTTTTTAAAATTGTTTTACTTCTTGTGCTTATACTTGTAAATGCATACTTCGCAATGGCGGAAATTGCGGTTATTTCACTTAATGATGCTAAAATGGAAAAAATGGCGGAGGATGGTAACAAAAAAGCCAAATTGGTTTTAAAGCTTACCAAGAATCCCACACGCTTTTTATCCACTATTCAGATTGGCATTACCCTTGCAGGCTTTTTGACCTCTGCATCTGCGGCGACATCCTTTGCAGAGATGTTAACCGATGCGGTTACATCAAGATTTGATGTTCCGGAAAGCATTGTTTCACCTGTTGCGGTTGTACTGATTACGCTTATTATGTCTTACTTCTCGCTTGTTTTGGGTGAGCTTGTACCTAAACGAATCGGTATGCAGATACCCGAAAAGGTAGCCTTTATGGTGGCTAAGCCATTGCTTTTTATATCAAAGGTTACAGGACCATTCGTAAGATTTTTATCTTTCTCAACCAACACAGTAGTCAGAATTTTTGGTTTTGACCCCAACGCAAATGAAGAAAGCGTCACGGAAGAAGAAATTCGTATGATGGTTGATGTGGGTGGCGAAAAAGGCGTTATTGAAGACGACCAGAAGGAAATGATTAACAATATCTTTGAGTTTGACGATATTGACGCAGGTGACGTTATGACTCACCGTACGGATGTCATAGCCGCAGACGTAAACGATACAACTGTTGATGATTTCATTCAACTGGCAATAGAAAACGGTAGGTCACGAATTCCTTTGTATGAGGAAGATATAGATAATATAGTAGGTATAGTTTATGTTAAAGACCTTCTTAAATATATAGGTAAACAGATGCCTGCGAAAAAACTTCTCAGGGATATTATGCGTGAACCCTATTTTGTTCCCGAAACCAAATCCTGCGGCGAACTTTTCAAAGAAATGAGAGCAAGTCGTTTGCAGATGGCGGTGGTTGTTGACGAATATGGCGGAACGGCAGGTATCGTTACAATTGAAGATATCGTAGAGGCGGTTATGGGTAATATTCAGGACGAATATGACCACGAAGATGAGGAAATCTCAAAAATCGACGATAATACATTTACCGTTGACGGTACAATTGATATTGAAGAAATAGACGAACTTATCGGCAAAGAACTTCCCGAGGGCGATTACGAAACTCTTGCGGGATACGTAATAGATGAGCTTCAGTGCATTCCTAAGGATGGGGAAATGAACGAAGTTATATTTGAAAATGTAAAATTCACGGTTCTCAGTGTTGAGGACCGACGAATTGAAAAAATCAAGGTTGAAATCTTCCCGGAGCCTGAAATCGACGGCGAAGATGAAGATATTTAAAATAATTAGGGGTGTTTTTATGAGAAAATTTTTGGCACTCGTACTCGCATTGATTATGGCGGCAAGCCTTGTTGTTGGTGTAGGTGCGGCAAACATTACAGCATACGGTTATTATGATGATTATGATTACTATGATGATTATGATGATTATGATTCATATGACGACTACTATAGTGACGATTACTATGATGATTACTACAGCGATGATTACTATGACGAGTATGAAACATATGACTCATCCGAGGATGAGGCGGTTGTGTGGATTATAATCATCGGTGGCGCACTTTGCTGTTGCTTCAGTATTGTACTTATTGTAGCAATTGTTCTTATTGTTGTTTTCAGTGTTAAAAAATCCAAAAAGAAAAAAGCGGCGGCAGCGGAGCAGGCAAATGCTCAAGCCGAAGCTGTTGCTGAGCCTCAGACTACAAATCCTCAGTTTGTTAATCCTCAGCCCGTAAACGCTCAGACTGTTAACCCTCAGCCTGTAAATCCTCAACCCGTGAATCCGGTGGTAACACCTTACTTCCCCGAAGAGGTTCTTGACGAAAACGCATCAGACGATAATCAATAACTAAAATAACAGAACTGCACCAAGGGTTCGTCTTCGGTGCAGTTTTTTTGAAGTGACTATTATGAAAAAGTTTTTAATCGTTTTATTAAGTTTAATAATGGCTTTTCAGTGTATTATTGTTTCGTGTGCCGGTGTTTACAATGTTGATTCACGTTATACAATTGATTTACCTGAAAATTTCAGTCAGATAGGCGAAAATAAATTCAGAGCGGATGACAAATCCGAGTTTTCCGTAACTTTTGAAGATAATAAAGAAGAACAATTCTGTGTTGCGGATATGAGTGACAAGGATATTGACGAATATATAGCCGCTATGGAAACTGAAAGCAAGGCGTTACTTAAGGACGTTGGGGTTGACGGCTCAATAAAGATTATTTCTGCAGAAAAAATCAAACACACCAACGGTCGATATGCTCTCGTTATATCACTTGAAACCAAGTATACCGTAGAGGATGAAACAACAGTAAAATATCATAAAATTTATGGTTTTTCCTGTGTGGAAAATAAAATGAGTTTTACATATACTGTTGATGATAAAGAAAAATTAAATGATTTTGATGACTCCTTTGACTCAATTGTTGTTAACGAGAAAAAAGTTGAAAGTAAACTTGATAAATTGACAACAGTAGCTACATATGTAGGAATAATTATTGTAGTATTAGTTTTGGTTATTTGGTTTGTGAAACGAAGAAGTAAATAAGAAAAAACCGTAAGGCAATGTGAATTGTCTTACGGTTTTCTTTTTTATGAATTCATACCACAGCATTTTTTGTATTTTTTACCGCTACCACAGGGGCAAGGGTCATTTCTGCCGGGTTTTTTGTCCGCCTTTTTAGGCTCTTTTTTAACCGTTCCGTCATCTGAACCGGAGGTAGATGTGATTTTAACGGTCTGCTTTCTTTCAACGGGTTCTTCTTTTCTGATACGTGCTTTGAGTACAAAGTCAACCGTACCCTCGCGGATACCGTTGGTCATTTCCTCAAACATATCAAGGCTCTGGTCACGGAAAACTATAACGGGGTCTTTCTGTCCGTAGCCCATAAGTCCCATACTGCGTTTGAGCTGGTCCATAGCGTCAATGTGGTCCATCCAACGGATATCAACGTTGCGAAGAAGTCCTACGCGTTCAATTTCCTTTATAGGTTCTTCGCCGTATTCTTCTCTTCGTTCATCATAGATTTCTTGTGCTTTGTTAAGAAGAAGCTCTGTGATATCCTCGGTTTTGTCAAGCTCAAGAATGTCAGATTCATCAGCTAACCAAGAATATTTGGTAACAAGACCTGCCATATTCCACTCGTCCTTCTTAACGTGGGCAGGGCAATAGAATTCAACGGATTCGGAAATAGTATCAACAATCATTTTCTGAATAAGTGAGCTTATATCCTTGCCGTCAAGAACCTGGTTACGCTGACCGTAAATAACCTCACGCTGTTTGTTCATAACATCATCGTATTTAAGAACATTACGACGGATAGCGAAGTTGTTTCCTTCAACCTTCTTTTGTGCATTTTCGATTGTTGAAGTAAAGAGCTTTGCTTCAACGGGCATATCGCCGATACTCTTGAAGGCGTTAAGGGTGTTATAGAAACGGTCACCTGCGAAAAGTCTTAAAAGGTCGTCCTCTGCGGAAAGGTAGAATCGGCTTTCACCCGGGTCACCCTGACGTCCTGAACGTCCGCGGAGCTGGTTATCAATACGTCTTGATTCGTGACGCTCCGTACCGATGATGTAAAGACCGCCTGCGGCTCTTACCTTTTCTGCTTCGGCACTTGTTTGCTTTTTGTATTCTGATTCAAGCTCACGGAAGGTCTTACGGGCATTGAGAATATCCTCGTTGTCGGTTTCTGCAAAACCCGTAGCTTCTGCAATGAGTTCATCGTCAAAATCCATTTTCTTCATCTGGTTTTTAGCCATAAATTCGGGGTTACCGCCAAGGATAATATCTGTACCACGACCTGCCATATTTGTGGCAATGGTAACTGCACCGTATTTACCCGCCTGAGCAACGATTTCAGCTTCTTTTTCGTGGAATTTAGCATTAAGAACCTCGTGCTTTATACCGCGTTTTTTAAGATATTTTGAAAGCTTTTCGCTCTTTTCGATATTGACTGTACCAACGAGTACGGGCTGACCCTTTTCGTGGCATTCAAC
>JAZNVE010000122.1:0-12225 GCA_045592665.1 Acutalibacteraceae bacterium | reverse complement strand
GTGGGTCTGCAACACCCTGATTCATCGGTTCAAATCCGATTGTCGCCTCCAAAAAATTCCTGTTCGCAAGAACAGGAATTTTTTTATCCATTGCGAAAGCAATGGCATATCATCAGCCGTCAGGCTGTATATCATCAACACGGCTTTGCCGTGTTGTATCTCATCACACCTTTAGGTGTGTATAAAAAAGCTTTCGCAATGATGATATACAAAACTTCGTTTTGATGATATGCAATTCCTTGCGGAATCGATGATATACAATGCTTCGCATTGATTTTTATGTTGGCACCCGCATCCGATTGTAATTTTACATTGTGTGTGGTATAATCAACTCGATAAATAAGAATTTGCGGAGGTTTATAAATGATACAAAAGACAAACTTGAAAGATATTGTTAACTTGGTTGATGATTTTTTCTTATATAAGAGAGTTGGTACACTCAATAATCATATGCTAAATGTATTACAGGCTGAAAATAGAACTTTGGATTTTCATATACACGAATCCTCTGACGAAATGTTTTATTGTATTGAGGGTGAATTTGATATTGAATTTGAGGATGGATTAACACATATGTGCGAGGGTGATTTTATAATTATACCTAAAGGCACAAAACATCGGCCTATATGCAAAAACTTAGTCAAGTGCCTTTTGATTGAGGTTGAAGGAACATTGAACAATGACAATACAGGTGGCACATACAAAGAGTAAACCACTATCTTTTCACTAACTTCTTATTTGTTGAACTGTGGTTCTAAAATGAGACGTACTGCCAAAAAATTAAGGACTTCAATAGAAGTCCTTAATTTTTTTATCCAAGCAGACAGGCTTGGTATGTAATCGCCTTTAGGCGTATGTAATCAGCGAAGCTGTTTATATTCTTCATAGGTTGTTCTCCTTTGGATTGATAACATACCTTTCAGTGAAAGGATTACAAACAATGCTTCGCATAGATTTTTTTAACATCTGCACACGATTGTAATTTCAGATTATATATGCTATAATCTGCTTGCCAAAGAATAATTTGTGTATATAAGAAAATGTTTACATAAAGAATAGGAGGAATGGCAATGCAAGCTATTATTAAATTTTTCTTTACTCTTGTTACTTCTCTTTCGTTAATGGTATCGAACCTGTTTTTTCCTGTATCGGTTTTTCCTGAAAGTGAAAACTTTGATTTTTCATATCTTCAATATCCCGATGAGGCAATAATCACACTTGAGGAGGCAGGCCTTACCGAACAAGAGCTTGTTGGAAGAGCCTCGGCTCAGCTACCCGAATATGTGCAGTCCGGAGGATATGACGATATAAACGGCATAACCATATCACCTTATTATACCGCAAGGGTAAGTGGTGTTGAAATTCCCGTTTATGCTTCGGTGGTTTTCATACGTGTTGACGATACGGGCACACTGCACTCCTTCTCTGAAATCTACGTTGATTCAAGCGAGGATTTTTCATTTAATATTGAGATAATCGGTGCTGATGTTGAGCTTAAAAATGCTGTTGTACTTCCTGAATCCCATGGTGTTGAAGCTCAGTGTATAGGCAACAGAGCTACTGCATCCATTAACAAAACAGGCGTTTATACCTTCCTTTTTAATGATGCAAACCAGTACTACGGCTATACTCTTATGGTGCGCGAAAAGGTTGATGAGGATAAAGAAATTGCACAGTATATTGAGCAATACGGTGAAGATAACGTCTGGGTTATTGATAAAGGCGTGTACGAATACGACTATGTAAATCTCGTTGCACACAATAATCTGGTTATTTATCTTCGTCAAGGGGCTTATGTTATTGCAAACCACCTTTATGACATTGATTGTGCCGAGGATGAAAATAAATATCTGGAACCTACTGCTCCCGGAGATAATGCTTTTGGACTTACAAGGTATCCTTTTATAAATTTTTACAACTGCAATAACATAACCCTTGCAGGCAGAGGTGTAATTGATATGACACGTCTTGACAGACGTGAGAGAAGGGGAGTTGTTTTCACTAATTGTAATGACGTTACCGTTAAAGATGTGAAAATTATCAACTCGCCCGAATGGTCATTTATTTCGTATTGCTGTACCGATGTTGATATTGACAATGTTGATATCATCGGAAACCGCGGTAACTGTGACGGCTTTGCAATCTGTAACAGCCATAATGTAACGGTTGATAACTGTTTTGCAAGAGTTGCAGATGACACCTTTGAGGTTAAGGCTCTTGGTGGTACAATGGACAGTAAAAATATCACATTTACAAATTGCATCGCCTGGGGCGGATACGCACGATGCTTCGGTATAACAGGTGAAGTTAACAAAAAGATATCTGATGTAACCTTCCGTGACTGTGCCGTTATTTACCGTGACGGTATATGGGATAATGACAGAATCGGCTCACTTGTAGTTGTGGCAGAGCAGACTGAAGGCAGCATTGACGGGGTTCTTTTTGAAAACATTGAAATATTCCGTGATGAGGGCAGACCGATTCTTGTGAAGATTTATGATGAGGAAGCGGAGAATTTTGAAATTAAAAATGTTGTTTTCAGAAATGTTTCCTACACTTCATATATGAGCCCGAAAATCGCCGGTACAAACAGTGACACAAACACGGTTCAGGTTGAACTTGATAATATAACTGCTAACGGAAATAAACTACAATCTCCGGAAATAAGGTTCATTATCGGTAAATATTGTGAAGTGATTTCTAAATAATTTTTTTGTATCACCAAATGATGTAATTGGTGCTTTATAAATAATAGTTAGGTTATTATATTCTCAAGGTGGTGTCTATTTTGAAAAAAACACTGATTCTTTTAGTTTCGGTTATCTTTCTTTGCCTTTTTGCCGGTTGTTCTAACGCTGAAAAAGAGGAATTGGTAATTTCATACGACGATTCGGTTAATGGTTACACTATTTCATTATACCAGGTTGGTGAACCACAAGGAACTTTTGGTGATGTTACAGCAAAATTAGTTTTACAAGATTCGGCAGGCAATGTAATTGATGAAGAAAATTTTGATCTGGCTAATGATGGTGCTGATGTACTGATTACCAATATTACTGCGGTTGATTGGTATGATGACCGTGTAGAGATAGGCTTAAAAGAACTTGATACAACAAATGAATTGACTTACGTTTTGAATTACGAATCATAATTACATTAATCCGACAAATATTTTATTAATATACTTTAAATAATTAATTCTTTATTAAACCTTGCACTTAATATTACCTTGTGCTATAATACTCAAAGTTTTTGTTAGGAGTATATTATGAAAGAATTGTTTTTAGATTATATCCAAGGTATAATTGCTGAGCCGATTGGTTCAATATTTGTTTTTCTCGGTATGGGTGCAATTATAGCTTCGTACTTGCTTAAGGGTAAGAGTATGAAGGTTATTCTCATCCTTGCATTCCTCAGCAATGCTTTTGTTGCTATCGGTTATCTCTTACAGGGGCAGGGTATTAACGGTGCTGCGTCTTGCCTTACGGGTGCGGTTTTCTCTATTATCAACTTCCTGTTTGACAGTAAAAATAAAGAGGTTCCTCGTCCGTTGGTGGCGTTTTACGGTTTAGCCTTTATCGGTATCAATGTAGCGGTTAACTTCAAAAATATGGTCAATTTTGAGGGCGGTTTCAGCCTTGTGCCGATACAGATAGTTCTTTGCGTTCTTGCTATTTTAGGATGCCTTGCTTTTGTAATGTGCATCGGTCAGAAAAACGGTGCTAAATACCGCTTCTGGAATATTATGAATATGCTTATGTGGTGTACATACGATATTATTTCAGGTAACTTTATCGTTCTTATTACACATCTTATACAGATGGGCTTTGCGGTAGTTGGTATGATTATCCACGACAGAAAAAAGAATAACAATTAATACAAAAAAATATCTCGGTCGTTAAAAACCGAGATATTTTTTTATTTCATTCAATTTTTCCTCACAGTCAGTAACACCTAAATCATAAATTTCCTGTAACTTCTCTTTGCTTTTTTCGAGTGTGCCTACTTTTAAGTCTTTAGATGGTCTTATAACCAGTATTTTATCTTCATTCTCTAATTTATCAACATATTCACATTGAGTCGTGTAGTATGGATTTCTATACTTTAAAACCTTTGCGAATTCGGGGTATTTTTTGTAAATAACCTTTGAAAACGGGATTTTCATCTGCGGTCTGAAGTCTCTTGTTTTTGTAAGGACGACTATTATTTTATCATACCCGTTTTCTGAAAAGTGTTTTACGGGGATACTGTCCGCAACACCGCCATCAAGATAGGGTATACCGTCAACGACCACGGGCTTTGATAAAAAGGGTAATGAGCCTGAAGCCCTTAGATATTCAACATTATTAACATCGTTTAAATTATCAATATCCTTATATTCGGCACAACCCGTATTAAGATTTGTAACGACGGCGAAAAACTTAGTTTTGCAACTGTGGTAGGTGTCTATGTCCATAACATCAAGTTTATTGGGCAGTTCATAAAAATAAAAGTCTTTGTTCATTATGTCGCCCGTTTTAATGAGTGCTTTTAATCCGAGGTAGTCACTACCGGTGTATTTTAAGTTGTAGCGTAAGATTCTCCCGATTTGTTTAGCTTTATAATTTATTCCGAATAAAGCACCTGCGGAAACACCCGCTGCCACGTCTGTTTCAATATTGTTTTTAAGAAGTACGTCTATTACACCGGCGGTGTACATTGCTTTCATACCGCCGCCTTCAAGAATTAATGCCGTTTTCATCTTTCTTCCTCTTTTTAACAAGTTTTAACGTCACTTCGTGAACTATTAATAACATAATTATTAGCCCCAATAACACAAAAGGCGTTATTTTAAATGTTGTTGCTGTTGCTATATAACCGAAAGTTAATTGAACCCCAAAACCGATGCCGTAGGCACCACCCATATGGAAACCCGTAATATCCGCTGAGTATTCTTTGCCGAATTTATCGGGTACACTGTGTAGAATACTGGGGAATATAGGACCAAAACCGACACCGATGAGTAGCAAACCGCAGCAAGAGACGATGCCTATGGGTAAGGCGAGTATAATTATACCGATTAATGCGGTTATAATCCCGCCACGAACGAGTGTATTATCATTTGCCTTTAATGAAATAAAGCCCGAAATCAACCTGCCGAGCATAATACCGCCGAAGTAAAGCGAAACCCATTTAGCGGCAATGTCAGGAGTAATTGAGTGAGTATTTACAAGGAAAGATGCACCCCAGGTACCTATTAAAAATTCCATACTGCAATACAGACCCTGGGAAAGAATACTTGTAATAACACCTTTGATTTTAAATATGGTTAAAAAGCCATTTTTACTTTTATTCGTTTCAACTTCGGGGGTGGAAGTAACTTTTTTATCGTGTTTTGTCCACTTTTTAAGTGATAAAAGTACTAAAAAAGCAATACAGAACTGAATTATTGCTATTACTCTGTATCCGCCACGCCAAGAGCCTGTTTCACCGTTAAGAAATACCGACATAATAAGCGGACTCACGGTCACACCGACGCCCCAGAAACAGTGAAGCCAGTTCATATGACGTGCTTCATAATGCAGTGAAATGTAGTTATTTAAAGCCGTGTCAATTGCACCTGCACCGTAACCCATTATAACGGTGCATATCATCATAACAACAATATTAGGTGAGAAACTTATTCCCAATAAACCGCAAGCCGTAAGAATAACGGAAACAAAAGTTACCTTCGGAGTGCCGAATTTACGTATCAGAGTACCTGCAATAAGACTTATACCGCCCGTACAAACACCCGTAATAATACTGTAAAGAGAGGCAAAACTCTCATCAATCATAAATTCATTATGTACTACGGGCCAGGCAACACCGAAAAGAGAATCGGGGAGACCCAAAGAAATAAAAACAACGTATATAACTATTAGTAAAGTTACCATAAAAACCTCTTATTCTGAATCCTGAGGGTAAATAATACCGGTCATTTTTCTGATTTCGTCCATTTGCTTTGCAATAAAAAGGGACTGTTCAAATGTATTTACGGGACTTTCGGTAAGTCCATTATTAATACATTCGCACGCATGAATAATCTGTTCTTCAAAGCCATTACCCATATACGGGCAGAAGTATTCACTTTCTTCACCGTCATAAATCTTAATTTTAATATTCTGTGGTGCGTAGCAACGGTCAAGTTGTGCGTATCCCTTTGTACCGTAAAGGAATCCGCCACCGTTTTTACGTAATAAAACGGCACTTGATAGGTCCGCAATTGCCCCTGATTTATACTTAATCAGAGTACAGAGGTGACTGTCAACACCATTAAATTTCTCCGCTTCGGCACTTATACGTTCAATTTCCTTGCCGAGATACCAACTTGAGAAATATAAGCAATAACAACCGACGTCCAAAAGTGAACCGCCACCGTTTTCGACTTTTAATGCGTGGTGGTCCATTTCGTCCTCGTCGAAGGAGTAGCAGAATTTACCTTCAGCACCCTTAATTTCACCTAAAACACCGCTATTTACTATTTCAAGCATCTTTAAAGTACCGGGAACAAAACGAGCCCACATACCTTCCATAAGAAACACCTTATTTTTAACGGATGCGTCTATCATTTCCTGTACTTCACGTGCATTTACTGCTAAGGGCTTTTCCGAAAGTACGTGTTTACCGTAATTCATAAACATAATAGAGTATTCTGCGTGGCCTGAGTGGGGTACACTGACGTAAACCGCATCAATTACATCGGATTTAGCCATATTTTCATAGCCTTCGAATCTATAAGGAATATTAAATTCATCGGCAAATTTATTTGCGTTATCAATACTTCGTGATGCAACCGCAGTTAATTCTGCGTTGGGTACATTTTTAATGGCATTAGCAAATCTGTGTGCGATATTACCCGGACCTACAATACCAAATCTTATTTTTTTCATTAACTTCACCACTTTTTTTGATTATATCATACAAAAATTTACACTACAATATACAAAACACAATAAAAATATGGTACAATATAGAAAATTAGCTTAAAAGGTGATTTATTTGGATATTTTACAGGCTATGAATGAAAGGCATTCTGTCAGGAGGTATACTGACGAGCCTTTAAGAGAAACCGATATTGAGAAACTTAACAGTTTTATTGATAAAATTAATTCAGACAGTGGGTTGCGTTTTGTACTCGTTACCAATGAACCAAAGGCATTTACGGGTGCTATGGCTTCTTACGGTCATTTCAGTGGTTGTACCGATTACATCGTTGCTTTCGGTGAAAAGGGACGTGACGAGGATATTGGCTATTTTGGTGAAAAAATAGTACTTTATGCTCAGAGTATAGGTGTTAATTCCTGTTGGGTTGCCCTTACTTTCAGCAAAAAGGGAATATCCGTTAAACCGCAGAAAAATGAAAAATTTTATATCGTAATTTCCCTTGGGTACGGTATTCATCAGGGCAGACCCCATAAGAATAAACCGCTTGATGATTTATGTAAATGTAACGGCGAAATGCCCGACTGGTTTAAAAACGCTATGGACGGTGCTTTAACTGCTCCAACGGCTATTAATCAACAGAAGTTTCATTTTGAACTTATTGATGATAACAAAGTTAAAGCAAAAGCACTTTTAGGACCTTGCTCAAAAATGGATTTGGGTATAGTTAAATATCATTTTGAATTAGGTGCAGGGGATTATAAATTTCAGTGGGTGTAAAAGTATGATTCGTGTAATGTTCGTTTGTCACGGTAATATTTGCCGTAGTCCCATGGCGGAGTGTGTTTTTAAGGATTTAATTAATAAAAAAGGATTAAAAGATAAATTCATCGTTTCTTCATCTGCTACGAGTACCGAGGAAATATGGAATGGTGTCGGAAATCCCGTATATCCACCTGCAAAAAGAATGTTAAATTCACACGGTATAAATTGTGACGGTAAAAGGGCGGTACAGTTAAAAAAAGACGATTACGATAATTTTGATTATTTTGTAGGTATGGATGGAGCAAATATCCGTAATATGCATAGAATATTAATGGGCGACCCCGACAAAAAGATTTATAAGCTACTTTCTTTTGCCGGACGTTCCGACGATGTTGCCGACCCTTGGTACACAGGGGATTTTGAAACAACTTATAATGATGTTTTACAAGGTTGCAATGCTTTGCTCGAATATATTTTAAGTAACGATTGACGGTGGTTTTATGAAAATTGTATTACTCACTGCTTTAGGTGTTGGCGGAGCCACAATGTTCGGCTCTGTTATAGGCTTTATTTTTAAAAAGATTTCACATAAATTCAGTGATATAGTTCTTTCTTTTGCGGCGGGTGTTATGCTCGCGGCGGCGGTATTAGGCTTAATTATTCCATCGGTTGAATACGGTGGTAAATACGGTATAATCATTACGGTTATAGGCGTTTTCTGCGGAGCGGTTTGTCTTAATCTTATAGATAAACTTGTCCCACATATGCATAAAATTGTCGGTGTTGATTCAGAGAAGCACCGAGGAAATGAAAATCTTAATAAAGTTTTACTTTTCGTTATGGCTATTGCCATTCACAACCTGCCCGAAGGTATTGCGGCGGGAGTAGGCTTCGGCGGTGGTGACACAAGCGAGGCACTGCTTATAGCGGGTGGTATTGCACTTCAGAATATTCCCGAGGGTATGGTAATTATCGGACCTATGTTGGCCGCCGGTATTTCACCCCGTAGGACATTTATTTGTGCTATGGCAACGGGACTTGTAGAGGTTTTAGGAACACTTCTCGGGTATTTTGCAGTTAGTATTGCTACGTTTATTTTACCATTTGCACTTGCTTTTGCGGGTGGTACAATGCTTTACGTTGTAAGTGACGAGATTATACCCGAAACCCATTCACACGGCAGCGAAAGAGGTGCGACCTACGCATTACTTGTTGGTTTTTGCGTAATGCTCGTTTCGGATGTATTATTGGGTTAGGTGATTGTTATAAAATACAAGGAAGTTAAAAAGGGTACTTTTATTGGGCGTCCCAACAGATTTATTGCTAAAGTATCGGTTGACGGCACAGAAGAAACGGTGCACGTTAAAAATACGGGCAGATGCAAAGAGTTACTCGTAAGAGGTGCAACAGTTTACCTTAGTGTGTCCGATAATCCATCGAGAAAGACAAAATACGACTTAATCGGTGTTGAAAAGGTAACTGCTAAGAATATTTTAAAAGTCAATATGGACTCGCAGATACCGAACGACGTGGTTGCCGAGTGGTTAAGAAACTGTGATTTATTTTCTCAAAAAGCAATTATTAAACGTGAGGTATTTTATAATAAATCCCGTTTCGATTTTTATATAGAGGATGATAATCGCCGAATTTTTCTTGAAGTCAAAGGCGTAACCCTTGAAAATAACGGTGTTGCTTCTTTCCCCGACGCACCAACTGAAAGGGGAATTAAGCATATAAATGAACTTATAGAATGCCTTAACGAGGGTTACGAGGCATACATATTTTTCGTAATACAAATGAAAAATATCGATTATTTTACACCCAATTATGAAACTCACCCTGAGTTTGGCGAAGCTTTAAAAAAGGCAAATAATAAAGGGGTTAAAATCCTCGCTTATGACTGCATTGTTACTGAGGACAGTATCGTTATCGATAAAGAAATTAAAGTTGTTTTATAAACAAAGACGGATGTGAAAATATGGCTAAAAAATTACATTTACTTTGCAACGCCCATCTTGACCCTGTATGGCAATGGGAGTGGGAGGAGGGTGCTGCAGAGGCACTATCTACTTTCCGAATTGCGGCTCAATTCTGCGAAGAATACGAAAATTTTGTATTCTGCCACAATGAGGCGTTATTATACAAATGGGTTGAGGAGTTTGACCCCGAATTATTTACTCATATCCAAGACCTTGTTAAAAGAGGGAAATGGCACATAATTGGCGGTTGGCATTTGCAACCCGACTGTAATATGCCCTCGGGTGAGGCTCTTGTAAGGCAGATAATGAGTGGTCGAAAATACTTCAAGGAAAAGTTTGGTGTTGTACCCACTGTGGCTTTTAATGCGGACCCCTTTGGTCATAGTCGCGGTCTTGTACAGATTATGAAAAAAAGCGGTTATGACGGTTACTTATTTATGAGACCCAGTCCCGCATTTCTTACATTACCGTCAAATGATTTTACTTGGAAAGGTTATGACGGCTCCGAAATTACCGCAGTCAGAATGAGGGGCGGATATAATTCAGGTAAAGGTCGTGCAAGTGAGAAAAGTTTAAGACTCATTGACGATTGTCCCGAGGATGATTTTTATTTATGCCTTTGGGGTATCGGTAATCACGGTGGCGGACCATCTAAAAAAGACCTGGATGATATAGATGTACTTATAAAAGAACAGGCTGAAAATGGCGTTGAGGTGTTACATTCAACCGAGGAAGCCTATTTTAACGAGCTTCGTGAAAAAAAGGAACTTCCCGTTTTTGATAAAAGTCTTAATCCTTGGGCACCCGGTTGCTACACAAGTCAGATTCGTGTAAAACAGAAATACAGAGTTGCAGAAAATACGTATTTCCTTACTGAGTCAATGTGTTCACACGCCTCCTCATTAGGTCTTATGAAATACCCTACAGAGAAACTCGCCGAGGCTATTTATGATATAATCACAGTGCAATTTCACGATATGTTACCCGGCTCTTCCATTCAACCTGCCGAGGAAATGTGTATAAGAATGCTCGACCACGCAATTGAGATTCTTTCCCGAATTAAGGCTCAGGCATTCTTTGCTCTTGCCTCAGGTCAGAAAAAAGCCCCTGAAGATAAAATACCCGTATTTGTTTATAACCCTTACCCTTATGAAGTAAAAGGGGATTTCACAGCGGAATTTATGCTATGGGACCAAGTACGTGACTTCGTGTTTATGAAGCCTCAAATCTTCAACGAAAGTGGGGAAAAATGCCCCACCCAATGCGAGAAAGAGTACAGTACAATTCCCATTGAGTGGAGTAAGAGAGTTTCTTTTAATGCTACACTTGAACCTATGAAACTTAACAGATTTGAGTGTGCTTTTGAAAGAGTACCCCAAAAACCCGAAAAGGTTTGTAAAGAAACTGATACATATTTCATATTCGAAACGGAAACATTGAGTGTTAAAATCAATAAAAATACAGGCTTAATTGATTCTATAATCAAAAACGGATATGAATACGTAACTGAGGGTGCTTTTGCCCTTGAGGTGTGGAATGATAACTCTGACCCTTGGTATATGGAAGAAACCGAATGGCTTGAAAAAATCGGTGAATTTAAACTCCTTAATGATAGTGATGCACAGAAATTCTGTAATACTCACGAACCTATAAAAGGCGTACATATTATTGAATGCGGGGATGTACGAATTGTTTTCGAGGCGGTGTTTGGTTACGAAAAATCCAACGCAACCGTTAAATACATTCTTTCAAAAGATGGCAGTCTTAAGACCGATATCCGTGTAAACTGGTGCGAAAAAGAGAAACTTATAAAGTTAAAAGTTCCCTCCGGCTTTAGTGCCGACGAATGCATTGGTGAACACCCTTACGGCAGAGAAACTCTTAAAAATAACCTTGAAGAAAATGTATCGCAGAAATACGTTGCAATTTTCTCAAATGATAAGGCAATTCTTTCGGTGAATAATGGAGTGTACGGCTCGTCGTTTGATGATAAAGAGAGCGTCTTACATATAACACTTATGCGTTCACCCTCATACTGTGCACATCCCGTTGATGACAGGGTTGTTATGCCTCAGGACAGAGCGATGCCCTATATTGAACAAGGCGAAAGAGATTTTTCATTTGAATTTTGTTTTGGTGACAGAACAGAGATTCTTAATAATGCATCAAGAATTGCTCAACATTTTAATGTTACACCAATGGTTCTGTCTTTTTATCCAACAGGTGTGGGAGAATTACCTTCATCACCAATAAGCATTAAAGATAATGATATTATCAATATAACCGCATTTAAAAAAGCGGAAAATACTGATGACTATATTATCCGTCTGTTTAACCCCACGGAAAATAAGCAAAATGCAAAACTAACTTATTTTAATAGCTCAATTGAAGTAGAGTTTGCTCCGTTTGAAATCAAAACTCTTAAGTGTAATATTGATAGCATAGCTGAAACTCAGTTAATGGAAGATATTATATAAAAAACACAGACTTTCGGAACAAAAACCGAAAGTCTGTTTTTTTATTTTATGACAAAAGTTGTGATTGAGTTGCTTTTAAGAGTGTAATTAAAACTACCGTT
>JAZNVE010000121.1:0-5934 GCA_045592665.1 Acutalibacteraceae bacterium | reverse complement strand
ACTGCTAAACGTATGAATCTTGCTGAAAAATTACTTCTTGAAAACTCCTGTTCTGTAAGAGAAATTGCGGAAATGTGCGGTTTTTCTGATTCCGAGTATTTTTCACGTTGTTTTAAAGAAAAACATAATATATCGCCTTTGTGATGGAAAAACCGTAATCTTAAGAAATAGGCCAATAAACTTGACAATAAGTGTATAAAAATATAAAATATAATGGATTATGTATGTGAATTTACATTATTTCGAAAGGAATCATTTATATGATTAAACCCGAAAACAGAAACTGCTTTGAGTTCTTTTGTGAATGTACCAAGGATTTTGGTGTTTATGATGTAGCCGAAAGCTTCGGCAACCTTGTCAGTCGCAAAAGATTTGTAAAAGATGTTGAGTCTATTGCAGGATACCTTAACAGTAAAAATATAAAAAGAGGGGATGTTGTCACCCTTTTCCTTCCTAACACCGTTCAGAGCTTTGTGGCTTTTTATGCCGTAAACCGTATCGGTGCTATTGCGAATATCGTTCATCCTCTTACACCGCCCGATGTGCTTGAGGAAATACTTAAAAACACCCATTCAAAAGCAATATTTGTACTCGATATACTTATGGAAAAGTATGTCAGTATGTTAAGACGTCGCAACAGACCCGTAATTGTATGTTCACCTTCCGATTATGTTTCGTCAATTAAACGTCCCGCCTTTAAAATTTACGAAAAAATTAAGGTTAAATCCCAAACACCATCTGCCGAAACCGCAAGTTACAGCACAATATGTCATTTGAATCTCCGTGCACCGAAATTGACCAACAACGGTAGTGATATCGCTGTGTATTTACACGGTGGCGGTACTACGGGTAAAAGTAAAACAATCAAGCTTACAAGCAGCAACCTTAATGAATTGGCTTATAAGTTAAGCTTTTTCGATTCACCCCATGCTCCGGGTGCAGAGTGTTCACTTGTAGTATTACCCCTGTTCCACGCATTCGGTCTCGGCGTTGTTATGCATTTCAGTATGTGTGCAGGGTTCACCTGTATTCCTATGACAAACTTTAATGCGGACAAGGCAATAAAGCTTATGAAAAAATACAATGTCACCTATATCGTAGGTGTTCCCGCGATGTTTAAGAAGATGCACGATGCATCGGGCTTTGACGGTGAACATCTTTCAAAACTGCGCCTTTTGTGGGCAGGTGGCGATTTTGTAAGTGAAACATTTATAAAGTCCTTTAACTCGTATCTTGAAAAATGGCATGCCAAGGGCAGGCTTTACAGAGGCTACGGCTTGACCGAGGTCAGTTCGGTTTGTACAGCCAATATTTCGGGCTCCTATAAACCTGACTCTATCGGTAAACCTCTTGATGGTATGACAGTTGAAATATGGGATGAAAACAGAAATAAACTTCCTAAAAACACTATCGGCGAAATTGTTATATCAGGCTCAACCGTTATGGATGGCTATTATGACAGCGATGATAGCGGTGTTTATGTGGATGAAAACGGAAAGCGTTGGGTTTGCTCCGGTGACTTGGGTTATATGGATGAAGACGGTTTTGTGTTCTTTACGGGACGTAAAAAACGTATGATAATCATCTCCGGATATAATGTTTACCCAAATGATATTGAAAATGAAGTTTTAAAGCTTGATTATATTAATGAAGCCTGTGCGGTTCAGGGTTATGTTGAAAGCAAACCAATAATTAAATTGTTTGTTTCGCTTAAGCAACCCACTGACAACCCCGAGGAAGTTTGCAGATGTATTAAAGAGTATTGCGACTCTAAGCTTGAAAGATTTTCGCGCCCCAGCCGTGTTACAATTCTTGATGCACTTCCCAGAACCCGAATGGCTAAAATTGACTTTATGAAGCTTACGGATACCCCGCCTGCACCCGGACCCACCAAAAAAGAGGTGCGCGAAGCCAATAAAGCCAAAAAAGAAATAGAAAAAGCTGCTATTAAGGCAAGTAAAGAAGCCGACCGTCTTGAAAAAGAAGAACGCAAAGCAGAAGAAAAAGCAGTAGCTGAAGAAAAGAAAGCTACCGTAAAGGCGGAGAAAGAAGTTGTGCGTGCCGAGAAAAAGGAACGTAAAGCTGAGGAAAAGGCGGTAGAGGAAGAAAAGAAAGCCACCGAAAAAGCGGAAAAAGAAGCCGCACGTATAGAGAAAAAAGAACGTAAAGCTGAGGAAAAGGCGGCAAAAAACCAAAAATCAACGGAGGAAGAGAATAATGGCTGATGCTAATAAAAAAAGTTTAAGCTACAAGCTCCAGAAAAACCCGATATTATTGGTTTTTGGTATAATTGCCATAGCGCTTGCGCTTTTTGTTATAATTAACGTTACATCTGCTGTTAAAGAAAAGGCAGATGCTAAAACGACAACCGAAACTACCACGAATACTACAACTGAAACCAGCGTTCCTGAAACCGAAGCGGTTGCTCAGTTAAAGAATGTGACATTATATAATAAAAATATAGTGTCATACATCGTTGAGAATGACGAGATATCGGTATCATTAAAGGTAAAGTATAAAGATAAAGAAAGCCTTTTAAAAACTCATAACGCAAGTAATGTAAATGACGCCGACTATATTCCGGTATTTTGCTTTTATAATGCGGACGGGACTCAGTTTAGTTGTCCCGGTGAATTAAAACTTGATTCTGATTCAAATACCGCGGTTTACACATTAAGTGTTCTTAACGATTTCGCTAACGCAATTGCTCTTACGGATGAAGTTACCGTAACCTACGAAAACGCTCTTGAATTACCCTTTAATGTATGCGTTCAGTCAAAATCAAGCGGTGATGTGGTTGAAACCCTTATGGGTACGCATTCAAAGGAATGCGATAATTCAAAATATAAGGTTAATACTCTGAATGTTGCCCAGGGTGTTAAAAAGGCGGAAATTACAAAATCCGACGAGTTTATATGGCTTGATATTTATTTTGATGATGTGAACGCCTATACCGAGTTGAACAATGACTTTATTACCAATTTCGTGCGTTTCGGTGTTAACAATAACGGCGGAACATATAAACGTGATTTTATTGTTACCGAGTACGATAGTCTTAATATGATACGTTGTAAGTTTGATTCTTACTCAATGGAGAGTCTCGCAAAGGAAATGGGTAATTCTGATTTAACCGTTGCGGATATTTTCGGTAATTATCCCGTTAGTGTATGGACTTCGGACTACGATGTTGAAACCACACTTTTTAGTATAAACGGAGTGGCATCTATACAAACTGAAGCAACCAAAGAAACTGAAATACAGTAAAAATTTATTATTTTTATAAAGGAGAAATAGATATGGCAGAATTCAAGTATGAAATTAAAGACGAATTTGGTGTTATTTCTGAAACAGGTAAGGGTTGGACAAGAGAGCTCAACCTTATTTCCTGGAACGATGGTGCACCTAAGTATGACATCCGTGACTGGGCTCCTGACCACCTGAAAATGGGTAAGGGCATGTCACTTACCAAAGAAGAACTCGAAAACCTCTACGAGATTATCGGTGAAGTTTTAGGTAAATAAGATATTTGGATATAAAAAACCTGCTACGGTTTACGTAGCAGGTTAATTTTTTTATTCAGCTATAAATCTTCCCATTAAAACACCCATAACCGATGCCATCATAAGACCTCTCGTCCACCCTGAGGAGTCACCGAGGCAATGAAGACCTTTAACACTTGTATTAAGCTCGGTATCCATTTTGATTTTATTACTGTAGAATTTAAGCTCGGGTGAATAAAGGAGAGTTTCTGTTGATGCAAAGCCCGGTACAACGTGGTCAACTGCCTGAATGAAGTTTATAATATTTGTCATTGCACGGTAGGGCATTGCGGCGGTAATATCCCCTGCAACTGCGTCGGGGAGGGAGGGGCGCAAGTTTGACTGAGCCAACTCTTTCGGCCACGTTCTCTTACCGTCGAGAATATCGCCGTATCTTTGTACAAGGATATGACCTGCACCAAGCATATTTGTAAGCTCACCAACCTTTTGAGCGTACTCAATAGGTTGATTGAAGGGATAATTAAAGTTATGAGAGCAAAGGATGGCAACGTTTGTGTTGTTTGACTTTTTTTCTTTGTATGAGTGTCCGTTAACAACTGCAAGGTCGTTGTCGTAATTTTCCTGGCTTACGAAACCGCCGGGATTCTGACAGAAGGTACGAACCTTATTCTTAAAGGGCTTTGGGTAGCCAATAAGCTTTGATTCGTAAAGAACGCGGTTTACTTTTTCCATAACCTCGTTACGAACCTCAACACGTACACCTATGTCAACAGTACCCGCCTGATGCTCAATTCCGTGCTCGTTACAGAGCTTTTCGAGCCAATCTGCACCACGTCTGCCTGTGGCTACAACTACCTTTTCTGCATCAATCTGTTGGTGGTCGTTGCCCTTGCTTATTAATACACCCTTGCATACACCGTCTTCAATAATTATGTTGTTACATTCGTAACCGAACATCATATCAACATTGTTATCTCTAAGGTGATTTTCGATTTCAAGGTAGAGTGTCTGTGCTTTTTCCGTACCTAAGTGACGGATGGGGCAGTCAACAAGCTTAAGACCCGCTTGAATGGCGTTTTTGCGTATTTCTTTAACTTCCGCATCGTTGTTAATACCCTCAATATGCTCGTCTGCACCAAA
Source organism: Acutalibacteraceae bacterium (assembly GCA_045592665.1). Lineage (GTDB taxonomy): Bacteria > Bacillota > Clostridia > Oscillospirales > Acutalibacteraceae > DTU089. The sequence goes on along the minus strand of JAZNVE010000121.1, from coordinate 1,294 downwards.
TTCAAGGTAAATTTTGTCGGTGTAGTCTATAAGCTCCTGAGCAAAATCCTCGCCTATAAGTGATGGTAAGTCACCGCCAACCTCGTAGCTTAGGCTGAGCTTACCGTCGGAGAATGCGCCTGCACCCGAAAAACCCGTTGTAATATGGCAGTAGGGTTTACAGTTAACGCACTGTTTGGTTTTTGCTTTGGGGCAACTGCGTTTTTCAACGGGTTGACCTTTTTCAATTATAAGTATTGATTTGTTGCAGTTTCTTCTACGCATTTCAAGGGCGGTAAAAATACCTGCAGGACCTGCACCCACTATAACAACATCATACTTCATTATGTAACAACTCCTTGTATTTATATGAATTGAATAATTCTTCTGCTTCGGGGGTATATTTACCCGTTTCGTCCTCTAAAATAAGAGGAGGATGAATTCTGAAGCCTTGGGCAGAGCCCTTTTTACCCTCAACGAGTACAAGGCTCGGCTCTTTGCCTACGCGTTGAATAACCTCACGCATGGACTTTGGCTCAATTTTGAATTTACGCATCGCCGCAAAAATATCCGGTAATCTTTCGGGGCGTTGACATATACAGAATCTTCCGCCGAATTTTAAAAGCTGAGATGCGGCTTTTGAGGCGTCATCAAGAGTACAGTTAAATTCGTGACGCGCATTCTTATAGTCTTGGCCTTCGTTTACAATGCCTGTGCCGAGTTTTTTATATGGGGGGTTAATACTTACTATATCGTAATATTCGTTGGGTAAAACGCCCTTTAAATCCCTTAAATCCCTATGTATCAGATTGACTTTGTCTTTTAGATTATTTTCAGTTAGGGTTTTATTAAAAAGATTTACGGCACTTTCGCTAAGTTCAACACCCGTAATCTCTTTGGGCTGAAAATCACGAATCCACAGTAGGGGAATAATGCCGTTACCCGTTCCAAGGTCGCAGCATTTATCCTTGTGTCGCGGAGCACAGAAGTCAGCAAGAACAATAGCGTCGGATGTGAAAATATGCGCTTCGCTAACATAAATTTTTAAGTTTTTAGCTAAATCCTCGGTTCTCTCGGCTCTTGAAACCATAAACTGCTCCTTGGGTAAAATTAATTCATTCGCATACACATTAATTTTAACACAAAAAGCAGTTTCCTTCAATAAAAATCCTTTGGAAGATATTCACAAATTAAATATATAACAATTGTTGAATTATTCCTCCATCTGTTTTCCGAGGAATGTTGCGGCAACCTGAGCCAATTTAACCTCAGTGTCCGTAAGCTTTGAATAGTCACCGTTACTTAAGAAAATAAC
>JAZNVE010000120.1:0-6454 GCA_045592665.1 Acutalibacteraceae bacterium | reverse complement strand
TTTAATACCTTTTTTAACTACCATTGGGTTAGCACCAGCGGCAACGTTTTTCATACCTTCTCTAATTAAAGCCTGTGCTAAAAGAGTAGCAGTTGTAGTACCGTCACCAGCAACGTCGTTTGTTTTTGTTGCAACTTCTTTAACGAGTTGGGCGCCCATATTTTCAAATGGGTCTTCAAGTTCAACTTCTTTAGCAATAGTAACACCGTCATTTGTGATGAGTGGTGCAGCATATTTTTTGTCAAGAACTACGTTTCTGCCCTTGGGGCCAAGGGTGATTTTTACGGTATTGCTGAGCTTGTCAATACCTGCCTGAAGTGCGCGACGAGCTTCCTCGCCGTAAATAATCTGTTTTGCCATAGTATAAGCCTCCTGATAAGTATTGTTTTATTCTACAATAGCAAGAATGTCGCTCTGACGAACGATGATATATGTTTCGCCGTCGATTTTAACTTCTGTGCCGGAATATTTATTAAGGATAACCTTGTTGCCGACCGCAACTTCCATTTTAATTTCTTTTCCGTCAACTATTCCGCCGGGACCGACTGCGATAATTTCGGCAGTCTGGGGTTTTTCCTGTGCGGCAGCGGCAAGGATAATACCGCCCTTTGTGGTTTCTTCCGCTTCGCAGAATTTAAGAACGACTCTGTCGCCTAAGGGTTTGAGTGTCATCAGAATACCTCCAAAAATATAAAATAAAAAAATAAATTGTCGTATTTTAGCACTCTCGGTGGTTGAGTGCTAAAGATATGATACCCCTTTTTGTCTCAATAATCAAGAGTTTTTTGAAAATTTTTACAATGTTTACAAATGATTCACATAATGTTGGGCTAAGTGCTTATTGATTTATTTGGTGATTAATAATATAATAGCTATAATACAATGTTATGTGTTAAAGAGAAGGATATGATTTCAATTGAAAATAACCGATATTCTTAATTCGGACAAATTATCGTTGTCTTTTGAGGTTTTTCCGCCTAAAACCGAAACCGCTTTTGAAAGTGTGAAATCTGCCACCGAGGAAATAGCCGGTCTTTTTCCGTCTTTTATGAGTGTTACATACGGTGCAGGTGGGGGTACAAGCAAATACACCCTCAATATTGCTAAAAATATAAAAGATATGTACGGTGTGCCTACATTGGCTCATCTAACTTGTGTTTCCTCAACAAAACAAACCGTAAAGGAAAAAATTGCCGAAATCAAGGCTGCCGGAATTGAAAATGTAATGGCTCTGAGAGGGGATATACCTGAGGTGCTTATTAATGACGACAGAAGTAATTGGGATTACAACTATGCCGTTGACCTTATATATGAGTTAAAAAGTGCTAATCCGGATTTTTGTATTGGTGGTGCTTGTTATCCCGAAATACATCCCGAAAGCTCTAATCAGACCGAGGATATAAAAAGGCTTAAAGAAAAGGTTGATGCGGGTTGCGACTTCCTTACAACTCAGATGTTTTTTGACAATAATCTTCTTTACAATTTCCTTTATAAAATCCGTGAGGCAGGTATCACGGTTCCTGTTATACCCGGTATAATGCCCATTACCAACGGCAATCAGGTAGAACGGGCGGTTAAGCTGTCGGGTTCTTTTATGCCACAGCGCTTCAAGAGCCTTGTGGATAAATTCGGCACTAACCCCCTTGCGATGAAACAGGCAGGTATAGCCTACGCCACGGACCAGATTATAGATTTATATGCCAACGGCATTAAAAATGTACACGTGTATTCTATGAATAAGCCCGATGTTGCAAGACTCATTCAGGGCAATTTATCAGAAATAATCAGGGGGTAAATATTATGCACGAATCCGGTGAAATGTACCTTGAAACCATATATGTGCTTTCACAAAAATCCGACTCGGTGCGTTCTATTGATATATGTGATTTTATGGGGTATTCAAAGCCCAGTGTCAGCAGGGCGGTTGGGCTTTTGAAAAAAGACGGTCATATTGTCGTTGACGGTAAAGGATATATTTCTTTAACCAAAAGCGGTCTTAAAATAGCCGAGAATATTTATGAACGTCATACAATTATTATGAACACCCTTCTTGCGTTGGGTATTGATGAAGAAATTGCCGATAAAGATGCTTGTAAAATTGAGCACGTAATCAGCGACGAGACTTTTAGCGCAATAAAAGAACACTACAATAAAAATAAATAGAAAAAGCTTTCTCGGGGCAAAATACTTCGGGAAAGCTTTTTCTATGCATATATACCCAAAAAAATGCTATTTGGACCGCTATTTTCCACCGATATTTTATCAGTAGTTTGTTGATTATTGGTGTAATCGGTGTTATAATTATACCATAGGTGTTTTGACCAAATTGTCCAACACAAAAAAGGAGCAGATAACATGGATTTTGAAAATTGGAAGGGTTTTGAAAGCGGAACCTGGAAAAAAGAAATAAATGTACGAAGCTTTATTAAACATAACTACACCCCATATGATGGTGACGAAGCATTCCTTGAAGGTCCCACACAGGATACTGTTGATTTGTGGGAGCAGGTGCTTGACTTAACAAAACAAGAGAGGGAAGCGGGCGGTGTTCTTGATATGGATACAAAAACCATATCAACTATCACTTCTCACGCACCGGGGTATCTCAATAAAGAAAAAGAGCGTATTATAGGTTTTCAGACGGACAAGCCTCTTAAACGTGCGCTTATGCCCTACGGCGGTATCCGTATGGCGGAAAAGGCCTGTAAAGATAACGGTTACGAGATTGACCCTGAAATAAAAGAATTTTTCACAACTCACCGTAAGACCCATAACGCAGGTGTGTTTGATGCTTATACTCCCGAAATGCGTGCTTGTCGTTCAAGCCATATTATTACGGGTCTTCCCGATGCATACGGCAGAGGCAGAATTATTGGCGACTATCGTAGAGTCGCTCTTTACGGTGTAGACAGGCTTATTCAGGATAAATTAGAGCAAAAGGAAACTACACGTTCCGCAATGTATTCAATTATTATTCAGGAACGTGAGGAGATTTCTGAACAGATAAGGGCTCTTCAACAGCTTAAAGAAATGGCTTTGAGCTACGGTTATGATATTTCTTTACCTGCCAAGGATACAAAAGAGGCTATACAGTGGCTTTATTTTGGTTATCTTGCGGCGGTAAAGGAGCAGAACGGTGCGGCAATGTCGTTGGGCAGAACTTCAACCTTCCTTGACATTTATGCAGAACGCGATCTAAAAAACGGAGTGTATACCGAAAAAGAAATTCAGGAAATGGTAGACCATTTCATTATGAAGCTCCGCCTTGTTAAATTTGCAAGAACTCCGGAATATAATCAGCTTTTCTCGGGTGACCCCCAGTGGGTAACGGAATCCATCGGTGGCGTGGCAGTTGACGGTCGTCATATGGTTACTAAGATGTCTTACCGTTATCTTCACACTCTTGAAAACCTCGGTGCGGCTCCTGAGCCCAATCTTACGGTTCTCTGGTCATTAAGACTTCCCGAAAATTTCAAGCGTATCTGTGCGAAAATTTCTATTGAAACATCATCCGTACAGTATGAAAATGACGACCTTATGCGTTTCCACCACGGTGATGATTATGCGATTGCTTGTTGTGTATCATCAATGGTTGTTGGCAAAGAGATGCAGTTCTTCGGTGCAAGAGCAAACCTTGCAAAATGTCTTCTTTATGCTATAAACGGCGGTGTGGATGAAATTTCAGGTAAGCAGGTTGCTCCCGAATACAGACCCATAACATCAGAGTATCTTGATTACGATGAGGTTATGAAACGCTTTGATGATATGATGCAGTGGCTTGCAGGTGTGTATGTTAATACCCTTAATATCATTCACTATATGCACGATAAATACTGCTACGAAAAGCTTCAGATGGCACTTCACGATAAAAAAGTTACCCGTTGGTTTGCGACAGGTATTGCGGGTCTTTCCGTTGTAGCGGACTCACTTTCGGCTATTAAATACGCTAAAGTTAAGACAATTCGCGACGAAAGCGGTATTGTAGTTGATTACGAAGTTGAGGGTGATTTCCCTAAATACGGCAACGACGACGACAGAGTTGACGAAATTGCCTACGATATTGTTCATAGATTTATGGCACATATCAAGAAAAATCACACTTACAGAGATAGTATTCCTACAACATCAATTCTTACTATTACTTCAAACGTAGTTTACGGTAAAAATACCGGTGCAACTCCCGACGGCAGAAAACGCGGTGAGGCATTCGCTCCCGGTGCAAACCCCATGCATCGCCGAGATTCCCATGGTGCGGTTGCATCCCTTGCATCAGTTGCGAAACTTCCCTTCATTGATGCTCAGGACGGTATTTCAAACACATTCTCAATTATTCCCGGTGCTTTAGGTAAGGATGACCGTATTTTTGCAGGGGATATTGAGGTTGACCTTGATTGCGGTACCGGTGCTTGTTCAACACCTACACTTTTTGAGGGTCTTGATTCAGACCAATAATTAAACTATAAGGAGGATGCCGATATGGCAGCAACACAGAATCAGATAGATAACCTTGTGTCACTTCTTGACGGCTATGTTCAAAAAGGCGGACACCACCTTAATGTAAATGTATTTTCAAAGGAAACTTTACTTGATGCTCAGGCACATCCCGAAAAATACCCCCAACTTACAGTAAGGGTAAGCGGATATGCGGTTAACTTTGTTAAGCTTACTAAAGAGCAACAGGACGAGGTTATTTCAAGAACTTTCCACGATAAAATATAAAAATGACAGGATATATCCATTCTAAAGAAAGTTTCGGCACAGTGGACGGCCCCGGCATAAGATACGTTTTATTTATGCAGGGGTGTCCCATGCGTTGCCTTTATTGTCATAATCCCGACACATGGGAAGTTAATAAGGGCGAAAAAATAACCACGGATGAAGTTATAGAGGAGTTTAATAAAAACCGTTCCTTTTATTCCAAGGGCGGTATAACCGTGTCCGGCGGTGAGCCTTTATTACAGGTGGATTTTTTAACTGAGCTTTTTAAAAAGGCAAAGGAAGAAAATATTCATACCTGTATTGATACATCGGGAGTTACATATAATCCCGATAATAAAGAGTATACGGAGAAGTTAAATGAACTTATGAAGTATACTGACCTTGTTATGCTCGATATAAAACATATCGATAGTGAAAAGCATATGGCTCTTACGGGTAGGGGTAATAAAAATATTCTCGATTTTGCAAAATTTCTTGAAAGTAAAAATATACCTTTGTGGATAAGACACGTTGTTGTGGAAGGATATACGGACAAAGCGGAAGATTTAATTGCCTTTGGGGAATTTATAGGCGGTTTAAAAAATCTTAAGGCGTTGGATGTTATTCCATATCATAATATGGGTGAGATAAAATATAAAGAAATGGGTATAAAATATCCTCTTGAAGGTATGAAACCTTTACCTACTCATAAGGCACAGGAAGCAAAAAAATATATTCTTGACGGTATAAAAAAGGTAAGGAATTAAATTTTAAAAAAATTAAAAATTTCTCTTGACATATATAATTATTTATGATATAGTAGTCAAGCGTTAAGTCGCTGGTGTAGCTCAGTTGGTAGAGCAGCTGATTTGTAATCAGCAGGTCGGGGGTTCGAGTCCGTCCACCAGCTCCATTTTTTTGAATAGTGTATATGGGAGTGTTCCCGAGTGGCCAAAGGGGGCAGACTGTAAATCTGTTGGCACCGCCTTCGGTGGTTCGAATCCACCCGCTCCCACCAAAGTCAAATTATCCGAACCTTGTCATCAATGGTGACACGTTCGGATTTTTGCTTTTTATGGAGTATTGTGTGTAATCATATCTAATACTGTTACTACTATACACACCGAAGAAGTATTCCAATATGAAAAATATAAAATTTTTATCACAAAGTTGCGTAATAGTTGGTGGTGCAACCAAAATAAATCTGATATAATCAAGTCAGAAAGGTGGTTATTTTATGGCTAGTTCGAGTATTACGATAGGTGGTCCTTTGTTTTTGGTTATTACCCTAATTATTATAGGTGTGTTGTTCTATTTAGTTTATCTTTGTATTAAAGCATTGAGGAAATATATTAAAACAAAGCCCATCAGAGAAGAAAAAGTTGAAACTGCAAAAACACTTGGTGCGGTTTTGAAAGAGTACCGTATAAAATGCAATATGACACAGGAATTTGTTGCTGAAACTTTAGGTGTAAGCAGGCAGGCTGTATCAAAATGGGAAACAGGCACATCTGAACCAAGCACATCTAATTTAATAGCTATTTCAAAATTGTATGGTGTGTCAGCAGAGGAAATATTAAAAGAAGTAACGAAATAAAAGTTTTTATTCTTGTAAAACAAAGAGCCCTGAAGAGCGCTGGTCTGCCATGCGGCCGCGATCGCTTTGCCGTTGTCGTTATACGAGATAACGCTGTTCGGCTGATTGTAAAACCTGAATATTCTGCCGTCCGGTGTGCCGAAAAACAGCCTGCCGTCA
>JAZNVE010000119.1:0-47169 GCA_045592665.1 Acutalibacteraceae bacterium | reverse complement strand
GTGTGTTTAACGGCAAAACAACCGGCACACCTATTTGCCTTATTATTCCTAACGAAAATACAAAATCCGGTGATTATTCTAAAAATTACGGAAAAGCACGTCCCGGTCACGCAGATTACACAGCTTTCGTTAAATATAACGGTGCCGAGGACTATCGCGGTGGCGGACATTTCAGCGGCAGGATTACTGCGGGACTTGTTGGTGTAGGTGCAATAGCCGTTGATTTGTTAAAAAACAAAGGTATCTGTATCGGTACTCACATTAAAAAATGTGCAGGAATAGTTGACGAGGATTTCAGTGATTATAAAAATAATATAAAATTCCTTTCAGATGCTCAGTTTCCTGTTTTAAATGAAAATGCAAAAGATAATATGATTACCGCTATTGAAAATGCGGCTAAAGATGGGGATAGCGTAGGCGGAATTCTCGAAACTGTCGTTACCGGTGTTCCTGCTGGAGTCGGTGAGCCTTGGTTCGATTCCCTTGAAAGCATTATTTCCCACGGTCTTTTCTCAATTCCCGCTATTAAGGGTGTTGAGTTTGGTGCAGGTTTCGGTTGTTCGGATATGAACGGTAGTCAAATGAATGACCATTTTCAACTTGAGGATGGTGCGATTACAACAAAAACCAATAATAACGGCGGTATTAACGGTGGAATATCAAACGGTATGCCCCTTATTTTCCGTTGTGCCGTAAAGCCTACACCGTCGATTTCAAAAGAGCAGAACACAGTTGATTTTATTAATGGTGAGGAAGTTGAACTGAGTGTATCGGGACGACACGATCCCTGTATAGTACACCGTGCAAGAGTTGTTGTTGATAGTATTGTAGCTATCGCTCTTTGCGATTTGCTTTCTCAGAAATTCGGTACCGATTGGTTGGTGTAAACAATGGAATACGGTTGTATCGGTGAGCATTTAAAACATAGCTTTTCCAAGGAAATACACAATGAACTTGCCGATTATGATTATAAAATTCTTGAAATAGAGCGAGAAAACCTGAAAGGTTTTTTCGATAAAAGGGATTTTAAAGCAATAAATGTAACGATTCCTTACAAACAGGAGATTATACCTTTTCTTGATGAGATATCACCTGAAGCGAAGAGTATAAACGCGGTTAATACCGTGGTTAATCGTGACGGTAAATTATACGGTTTTAACACGGATTTCTACGGATTAAAAGCCCTTATCGAACGTAAGAATGTAACCCTTAAAGATAAAAAGGTTCTTGTTTTAGGTAGTGGCGGTACATCCAATACTGCGGTTGCGGTTGCCGAATTTATGGGAGCAAAAACAGTTATTAAGGTTTCGCGTACCGCTAAAGACGGATATGTTACATACGAAGATGTGTATGAAGAATACACTGATTTTGAAATTATAATTAATACTACTCCTTGCGGAATGTTCCCGAATATTGGTAAATCTGCGGTGGATTTAAGTAAATTCAGTTCACTTGAAGCCGTTTTTGATGCGGTTTATAATCCGTTGAGCTCAAAACTTATTTGCGATGCCGAAAAACTTGGTATCGTATCTTCGGGTGGTCTTTATATGCTCGTTTCACAGGCGGCTTACGCAGTGGAAAAGTTTATTGATAAACCGGTTGATAATGAAAAAGTCGAAACAATTTTCAAAAATCTTTATAAAGATAAAATGAATATTGTACTTGTAGGTATGCCCGGTAGCGGTAAAACAAGCGTGGGCAATTATCTATCTCAGAAACTTTCGAAATCATTTGTCGATACGGATGATTTAATTGTTGAATCGCAAAAAAAATCTATCCCTGAAATTTTTTCCGAAGTAGGGGAAGCAGGTTTCAGGGAAATTGAAAAAAATGAAGTTTTTGCCGTTTCATCGAGGAATAATCATGTTATTTCAACGGGTGGCGGTGCAATACTTAATAAAGATAATACGGATATCTTAAAAGAAAACGGCAGAATTTATTTTATAGACAGACCTCTTGAAATGCTTGTTGCCACAGATGACAGACCCCTGTCAAGAGATAACGAGGCATTGCGTAAACGCTACAATGAACGCTATTCACTATATCTTGAATGTGCCGATGTAGTAATTGACGGTAGCGGAACAATAGAGACGGTTGCAAAAAGAATTGAGGCGGAATTCAATGAATATTCTTGTGATTAACGGACCTAACCTTAATATGTTGGGAATAAGAGAGCCCGATATTTACGGAAAGGAAACCTACGGTACTCTTATAAATAAAATAGAAAATTATGCCGAGTCAAAAGGTGTAGCGGTTAAATGCTATCAATCTAATCACGAGGGTGATTTAGTAGATAGTGTTCAGTTTGCCTACGGTGTTTTTGACGGTATAGTTATAAATCCCGGTGCGTATACCCACACTTCCATTGCTCTTCTTGATGCGTTGAAAGCGGTTGCTATTCCAACGGTTGAAGTACATATTTCTGACGTTTCCTCCCGTGAGGATTTCCGACAAATAAGTTATATCCGCCAGGCTTGTTTTAAAACCATAACAGGTAAAGGTACTGACGGATATCTTGAAGCAATTGACGCACTTATTGAGAAGGTGAATAAATGAATATAAGTATTACACCTTCGGTAGCCAAAGGCGAAATAAAAGCACCGGCTTCCAAAAGTGTAGCCCACAGATTATTGATTTGTGCCGCCCTCGCTGAGGGCACAAGTATTATTGAAAATATCGGTACAAATGATGATGTTTTAGCTACTGTATCCTGCCTGGAAAATCTTGGTGCAAAAATAGAAATCAACCAAGGCGTTGCAAAAGTCACGGGTGTTTCTTTGTCACAAAAAGTAAACAGTAAGTCCTTTGATTGTAATGAAAGCGGAAGCACTTTGCGGTTTATGATACCCGTGGGTATGCTTTTCGCAGAGGCTTGTGAGTTTACGGGTAGGGGAAGGCTTATGGAACGTCCTCAGAATGTGTATAAAGACCTTTTTCAAGAAATGGAATGTTACCTCTCTTTTAAAGATAACGTTCTTTATACGGGCGGTGAGCTTAAAAGCGGCTTGTTTAAACTACCCGGTGATGTGAGCAGTCAGTTTTTTACAGGTTTAATGTTTGCATTACCCTTGCTTAACGGCGATAGTGAAATCGTTTTAACAACTCAACTTGAAAGTGCACCCTACGTTGATATAACAATAGGTGTACTTAAAGAGTTTGGAGTTATTGTTGAAAAGACCGGTAATGGCTTTTATATTAAGGGCAATCAGAAGTACAAATGCCGTAACCTTGTAACAGAGGGGGATTGGTCAAATTCCGCCTTTCTTGACGCATTTAATCTTGCGGATGGTAATGTGGTAGTAAAGGGCGTTAATTCCGAAAGTTACCAGGGAGATAAAATTTACAGAGAGTTTTACGAAAAAATTTCTGACGGAACTCCCGAACTTGATATTTCCCAATATCCTGATTTAGGGCCCGTGCTTATAGTTAGTGCGGTATTAAAAAACGGTGCTGAACTTAAAGGCACTAATCGTTTAAAAATTAAAGAGAGTGACCGAGGAATGGCTATGGCACAAGAGTTGGAAAAATTTGGTGTTTCCATAGAAATAGGGGATGATTATATAATTGTTCCTGATACTGTTCCCCAAACACCCACAGAAGAAATTGACTGTCACAATGACCACAGAATTGCAATGTCTTTTGCGGTTTTGTGCAGTGTAACAGGGGGCATTTTAAAGGATGCCCAATGTGTTAATAAGAGTTATCCCGACTTTTTTAAGGATATTAAAAACCTCGGAATACAATATAAAATTATTTAAATGGAGAGATATAATATGGCAATGAATTTCAAAAGAAAACTCCCCATTCCGATGGATATCAAGGAACAATATCCTCTTACCCTTCAGATGGCAGAGCAAAAAGCAAAAAATGATGAGGAGATAAGAAAAGTTTTTACAGGTGAATCCGATAAACTTTTACTTATTATCGGGCCGTGTTCGGCAGACTCTAAAGAACCCGTTCTTGAATATATTTCACGTCTCGCAGAAATGCGTGAAAAAGTTAAAGACAGAGTAGTAATAGTTCCCAGAATTTACACTAATAAACCCAGAACAACAGGTTCAGGTTATAAGGGTATGCTTCACCAACCCGACCCCAACGAGAAACCCGATATGCTTCACGGTATTATCGCTATTCGTGAACTTCATATGTGTGCTCTTAAGGAATACGGTTTTTCCTGTGCGGACGAAATGCTTTATCCTGCAAACTACCGCTATCTTTCTGATTTGCTTTCATATGTTGCAATTGGTGCTCGTTCTGTTGAAAATCAGGAGCATCGTCTTGTTTCAAGCGGTATTTCTGCTCCCGTAGGTATGAAAAACCCCACGGGTGGTGATATTTCTGTTATGATGAATGCCATTACTGCCGCTCAGAGCAGTCACACTTTCATTTACAGAGGATGGGAAGTTGAAAGCGAGGGTAACCCTTACGCTCACGCAATTATGCGTGGTTTTGTTGACCGTGACGGACACAACATTTCTAACTACCACTACGAAGACTTACTTAATCTTAGCGAATCTTATGCAAAATCAGGCCTTAAAAATCCCGCCTGTATAGTTGATGCCAACCACGCTAACTCAGGCAAAAAATATCTTGAACAGGTTCGTATTACCAAAGATATTCTTTATAGCCGTGCTCATAATGATGATATCAAAAAGCTCGTTAAGGGTATTATGATTGAAAGTTACCTTGAAGACGGTACACAAAAAATAGGTGACGGCATCTTTGGTAAATCAATTACAGACCCCTGTCTTGGTTGGGAAAAGACCGAAAAACTTATTCTTGATATCGCGGAACAGGCTTAATTTTCATAAACAAAAAATAATTTGTGTTTTTTTGAAAAAACACTTGCTTTTTTCGTTGTATTGTGATAATATTCATCTGCTAATGTGTTATCAAATATAAAGAGGTGACTACAGAATGAAAGAAGGACTTCATCCCAAATACGGCGCAACTCAGGTTAAGTGTGCATGCGGTGCTGTGCTTGATACAGCTTCCACAAAGGAAGGTATGCGTGTTGATATCTGTTCAAAATGCCATCCGTTCTTTACAGGCAAGCAGAAGCTCGTTGATACAGGCGGACGTGTAGACAGATTCAATAAGAAATATAACCTTTCTAAGTAATTTTATATGCTTAGTAAGCCGGTGAGTTATCACCGGCTTTTTGCGTTGTATACGGAGGTGTCAGGGTGGTTAAGCCTTATAAAACTCTCGGTCAATATGCTGCCGAGGAATACATAGTAAAAAAGTCGCGGTTTATAGGCTATGCCAAGCCCGTAAAAAGCGAAAAGGAAGCCCTTGATTTTATAGCGGAAATTTCTAAAAAGCATTGGGATGCAACCCATAATGTTTACGCTTATTCCATCCGCGAAGGCGGTATTAAGCGGTTTTCTGATGACGGTGAGCCCCAGGGTACGGCGGGTATGCCCGTTTTGAATGTAATTATCCAAGAGGATGTAACCGACTGCGTTGTTGTGGTTACAAGATATTTCGGCGGTATTCTTTTAGGTGGTGGCGGTTTGGTCAGAGCCTATTCCCATTGTGCAAAATTAGGTATTGATGGTGGCGAGATTATTACTCTTGTGCCGTGGTCAGTTTGCCGGATTAAATGTGATTATTCATTCTATGGTAAGATAGAAACCCTCGTAAGAGATTCCGGAGGGGTTATGAATGAGACCGATTTTGCAGAGGATGTTACATTGGATTTCCGTATAGAACAGGGTACTGAACACGCCTTTGATAAAAAATTACAGGATATATCAAACGGTAAACTTACTCTTGAAATCATTGACGAAATTATTGCCGCAAAATAATTTGTCAAAAAAAGAGGGTTTTTTAAAGTTTTACAGTATTATTATATATAAAGTGTAATTTCAGGGTGATTTGGTGGATAATATAATCAGATTAAGGACTTTACAGCGTGAACGTGAAACTCTTTCACAGTACGCGATGTTGTGCGAAAATACCAAAGGAAGAAAAAAGATTGAAGAAGAATGTCCTGTACGTACCGCTTACCAGAGGGACCGCGACAGAATTATACATTCTTCTGCTTTCCGTCGTCTTAAGGATAAAACACAGGTTTTTTTAGCACCTGATAATGTTCATTACAGAACCCGCCTTACCCACACCTTAGAGGTTTCGCAGATTGCGAGAACCATTGCCCGTTCCCTTAATCTTAACGAGGATTTAACCGAGGCTATTGCTTTAGGTCACGATTTAGGTCATACACCTTTCGGTCACGCAGGTGAACGAGCCCTTAACAGTGTTTACGAAAAAGGATTCACACATTTTGAACAGAGTTTAAGGGTTGTTGACATTATTGAGCAAAGGGGCGAGGGACTTAATCTTACTTATGAGGTTCGAGATGGTATTCTCTGCCATACCCGTGGTAAAGAAGCGGATACCTTAGAGGGTCGAATTGTTAAATTAAGTGATAAAATTGCTTATATTAACCACGATATTGACGATGCTTGTCGTGGTGAAGTTCTCAGTGAAGATGATATTCCATTGGATATTCGTCTTGTTTTAGGCTTTTCTAAAACGCAACGTATCAATACGCTTATTATGTCAGTTATCGAAAACAGTACTGATGAAATCCGTATGTCGCCCGAGGTTCAGGAAGCTTACGAGACTCTTCATTCATTTATGTATAAATATGTTTATACAAATCCCGTGTGTAAGAGCGAGGAAAGTAAAGCCGAAAGTATGATTAAAGAACTTTTCCGCTATTTTTCTCGTAATCCACACCAGATGCCGGAATTTTATTTTGAAATAGCCAAGCGTGAGGGCGCTGAACGTGCCGCTTGTGACTATATTTCGGGTATGTCTGACAGTTATTCTCTTAAAACATTCAACGATTTATTTGTTCCTAAAACATGGATATATTAAAATATCCCATTAATTAACGGAGGTGATTTACTTGGCATTTCATTTTACTGATGATTTTATTGACAGACTGCGTGACAGTAATGATATTGAATCCGTAATTGCCGGGTATGTTGACCTTCGTAGAAGAGGAAAGACCTTAACGGGTCTGTGCCCGTTTCATAACGAAAAGACTCCGTCATTTACCGTTTATCCCGAAACCTCGTCATATTATTGTTTTGGTTGCGGTGCCGGTGGTGACGTAATAAATTTTGTAAGAAATATTGAAAACCTTGATTACATCGAGGCTGTTAAACTTCTTGCAGACAGGGCGGGTATTAAGATGCCCGACGATAAGGTTGACGATAGTGCGTCAAATCTCAGACGGCGTATTTATGCCGCTAATCGTGAAGCCGCAAGATTTTTTCATGAAACCCTTTTTACCGATGCGGGTAAGAGTCAGTTAGAGTATTTAAAACGCCGTAATATACCCCTAAAAATGATTAAGCATTTCGGTCTTGGTGCCGCTCCTGATGATTGGCATGCCCTTGAAAATCACCTGAAATCCAAGGGCTTCAATCGTGATGAGCTTGTTGCGGCGAACCTTTTGCGTTTTAGTGAAAAAAACGGTAAACGTTATTATTACGATGCTTTCAGAGCAAAGGTTATGTATCCTGTTATTGACCTCAGGGGCAATGTGGTAGCCTTTGGCGGTCGAGTACTCGATAACAGTAAACCCAAGTATATTAACACGTCCGATACACTTGTTTATAAAAAGAGTAATGAACTTTTTGCATTGAATTTTGCGAAAAACGGCAACGACAGAAAGATAATCCTCTGTGAGGCATATATGGATGTTATAGCCCTCCACGGTGCGGGTTTTGAGAATGCCGTTGCGGGTCTTGGTACGGCTCTTACTCCCGAACAGGTAAGCCTTATTTCCCGTTATGCGGATGAGGTTGCTCTCTGTTATGACTCCGACGAAGCGGGTCAGAAAGCAGTTCGTGCGGCGCTTAACCTTTTTTCAAAAACGGGTGTACGTGTTAAGGTCATAAGGCTTCAGGGCGGTAAGGACCCGGATGAAATTATCCGCGTTCACGGTAAAGAGATGTTTTCTAAACTTCTCAATAATGCAGACAATGATACGGAGTATAAATTGTCTGTAATCCGTTCTAAATATGATGTTCAAAGTTCCGACGGTAAAGTGAATTTCCTGCGTGAAGCGGCTAATTACCTTGCAACAACCGATTCATTAGAACGTGATGTTTACGCAATGCGTCTTGCGGATGAATTGGGTGTATCAAAGGATGCAATGCTCCAACAAATAAAACAAGCTTCACGTCGTGAAAACTATAAACGAACAAAATCCGAGTTTGCTAATGCTCAAAAACAGGCTCAGGATATGGAAAAGATGATTGACCCCCAAAGGGTTAAAAATATGAGAGCTGCAAAAGCGGAGGATACATTACTTATATCTTTATTCAATAATGCAGCTTTCTATAAAAAGCTAAAGGACAGGCTTAGTAATGATATTTTTATTACGCCCGTCAATAAACAAATTTTAAAGGTTGTCAGTAGCCGACTTGATGCGGACGAAAGTATCGATATTTCGCAGCTGTCACGTTTTCTGACCTCCGAAGAAACAGGGGCGGTTGCCCGACTTCTTTCAAAACAGTCCATGGTGTCAAATACTTTAAAAGAGTGTGAGGATTGCCTTGATGTTCTGGAGGAAGAAAAGAAAAAACGCGAGCTTTCAGACCCGTCAAAAATGAGTGACGATAGTTTTCTTGCGTTTTTCAATTCCTTGAATAATGACAAGGATGCTTAAATTTAGTTTATAAAATTTTTATAATAAATGTGTGAAAAGAAAGGTGAGATAAAATGGAAGGTTGGGAGAAAAAACCGCAAATTAAAGCCCTTATTGAAAAAGGTAAGGTAAGCGGAAAACTCGCTACTCATGATATCGACAATGTTATTCTTGAAATTGAAGGCTTTGATGTTGACGATATCGAAAAACTCTATGAACTTATTGAAACAAGTAATATAGAGATTATTGATGATATCGGTGACGAAATGCTTGATGCACTTTCATTCGATATTGAATCAACAAAAACAAATGAAGAAGATTTACCCGCAGATGCTAAAAATATCGCCATTGATGACCCTGTTAAGGTTTATCTTAAAGAAATCGGTCGTGTACCCCTCCTTACATCTGAAGAAGAAATTGAATTAGCTATCAGAATTTCGGAAAATGACCCTGAGGCTAAACGCCGTCTTTCTGAGGCTAACCTTCGTCTTGTTGTAAGTATTGCAAAAAGATATGTTGGTAGAGGTATGCAGTTTCTTGACCTTATTCAAGAGGGTAATCTGGGTCTTATTAAAGCAGTTGATAAATTTGATTATACAAAAGGCTTTAAATTCTCAACTTATGCTACTTGGTGGATTCGTCAGGCTATTACCCGCGCTATTGCGGACCAGGCTCGTACTATACGAATTCCCGTTCATATGGTAGAAACCATCAACAAGGTGAAAAAGACTAACAGCCAGCTTCTTCACGAAAACGGAAGAGACCCTACCGCGGAAGAAATTGCAGAAAAATTGGATATGCCCGTTGATAAGGTTCGTGAAATTTTACGTGTAGCTCAGGAGCCCGTTTCTCTTGAAACACCAATTGGTGAAGAGGAAGACAGCCATTTAGGTGATTTTATTCCCGATGACGATGCTCAGGCACCCGTTGATGCCGCATCCATGGCTCTTATGAGAGAACAGCTTGCAGAAGTTCTTAAAACACTTACCCCTCGTGAAGCAAGAGTATTGAGCCTTCGTTACGGTCTTGAAGACGGTAACCCAAAAACTCTTGAAGAGGTTGGTAAAGAGTTTAACGTTACAAGAGAACGTATTCGTCAGATTGAAGCTAAAGCGTTAAGAAAGCTTCGTCACCCCTCACGCTCCAAAAAGCTCAGAGATTTCCTTGATTAAAAAACGCCCTTCGGGGCGTTTTTTTAAAATGCAAAATTCAAAATGCAAAATGCAAAATTTCGGGGCAAGCCGATTATAGTTAGGTTGTTATAACGCGAAGCACAACCTCTCTGTGTAAGGAGAGAGGGGGACCACCGTCAGGTGGTGGAAGGTCCTTATGAGTTTGTTTTATTAGCTAAGTACGGGGACCCTCCACCGTCCGTTTGGTTATATAATAAAATACACTTGTTCTCACGTTTATAACTTAATTCTATTTTTTGTTTATGAAATGACGGTCCCCCTCCCTCCTAAAGCAGGGAGGCGAGGCTTCGCAATTATAAGTTTTTTCCGCTAATTGTCAATTCGTTAAAAAACGTATAATTATTTATTTATGAAAAATTTAATCGGAGTAGTGGATAGTCCCAATAATCTTATTTAAAAGATTTCTTGCTTTACCGATTTTTTATGCTAAAATATACTTAACAAATCCAAGGATGATTTTTTATGTGTAAAGTTACAATCAACAACCAACAATTCAATGTACCAAGTGGTAAACTGTTATCAGAATTTTTGATTGATAACGGTTTTAGTGTGGTGCATAATTGCGGTGGCAGAGGAATTTGCGGTAAGTGTAAGGTTATTGTTAACGGTGAAAATGTTTTGTCTTGCCAATACAGGATTAATAATGATATTACTGTTGAGTTACCTGAAAACGTTGCTGTTGAAGTTGTAACGGGTGTAGAAAAATCAAAAAGGTATTCTCAAAATATGTGCTATGCCTTAGACATCGGAACAACCACACTTGCCCTCGCTTTGGTTTCCCTTGATAATAAAGAGGTTGTGGACGTTGCAACTTGTACAAATCCTCAGGTTATATTCGGTAATGACGTTATTTCACGAATTGATTATTGCCGTCAAAATTCTGTAAATAAATTACAAAAAGCAGTTGTTGACGGTATTAATGAACTTATTAATTCCTTAGGTAATATTAGTTGTAACGAAATGTATGTTTCCGGCAATACAACAATGCTCCATATATTATTTGGTGAAAATCCGACTTCAATGGGAGTTGCACCGTATACCCCCAAATTCTTAGCTTCGAAAAATATAAAAGGAAAAGAGCTTGGCATAAATTGTGTTGCTACGATTATATCTTTGCCCTGTATTTCTTCTTTTGTCGGTGCGGACTTAGTAGCAGGACTTAATTTTATTGAAAAGCCCGTTGATAACCAATTTAATCTCCTTGTGGATTTAGGAACAAATGCAGAAATAATTTTGTTTTCTGAGGACAAAGTTTTATGCACTTCTGCTGCGGCAGGTCCTTGCTTTGAGGGTGCAAATATAACCTGCGGTATGAGTGCCACAAAAGGTGCAATCTATTCCTTTGAATTAAAAGGTAAAACTCCTGATTTTAAAACCGTTTTAAATGAAAAAGCCATGGGTATTTGCGGTACGGGACTCGTTGATATAATAAGTGAATTATTGGATAATGATATTATAGATGAAACAGGATATATGGAGTGCGAAACCTATAATATTACTGAAAATGTCTATATAAATCAAAAGGATATCCGCCAATATCAGTTGGCAAAAGCCGCCGTTTATTCGGCTATAATTACCCTTATGAAAATAGGCGGAGTAGAGTTTTCAAATATAGATAAACTCTATATTTCGGGCGGCTTTTCGGCAAAAATCAATATAGAAAATGCCGTTAAAACGGGACTTTTACCACCTGAATTAAAAGAAAAAACCGAACCCATAAACAACTCAAGTCTTTTGGGTACGGTTAAATACAGTATAGAAAAAAACGAGCTTTCGGATTATATTAAAAATGCACAGTATATCGACCTTGCGACAAATTCCGAGTTTTCAAGTTTGTTTATTGAGAATATGGAATTTTGAAGAATGCAAAATTAAGTTGTTGCAATGCGAAGCCTCGCCTCTCTGCGTAAGGAGAGAGGGGGACCATCGCTCGCGATGGTGGGAGGTCCTTATCATCCAACTTTGCGTAGCAAAAAGGGAGGGGGACCGCACTTAATCACGACGAAGTCGTGTATGTAATCCGTTTGTTAGAACAACAAACCACTGTAAGGGACGGATCTATCCGTCCCGCGAGTAAGGATAGCAAGTTTTACTATACAACACACTGCAAAGATGAGATTTATCTTTTGCGGTACGCATAGATGCGTACCTTACCGTATACAATTTATCGACGGTTACGAATTCGTAGCCGTCATTTTTTGTTTTTAGGTTGATATTTGATTATTTATGTGCTAAGATATTCTCGTCACACAAATTTTGTATATTTTGACCCCTAAGGGAAACATCTTTTGGTAAAAGGTGTTTCTCTCGTATTCGTATTCCTTAGGGGCGATGAATTTGTGTGACAACAATGAGGGAACACTTTTTCGGTGTGTTCCTTTATTGGAACACACTTTTTTATTTTAGGAGAAAAAATTTGAAAAACGAAGTAGAAATGTATAGGGAAATGTTTGGCGTACTTTGTGAAGCAATTTACGAGGTTTCCGAAATATGTACGGATAAAAAATGCGTTGAAATATTGGATAATGCAATATTGAATACTGAAGATGTTTTTATTGCGTATCATGAACACGATACTGCTTGCCCGTATGGTCAATCTTATAATTTTCCCAATAAATAAGTTCGCTGACGGTTACAAATTCGTAGCCGTCATTTTTTATAATAAAAAACTCTACGAAAAACGTAGAGTTTAGTTCATTGCTTTATATGATTTTTGAATATTTCTTTTAGGTAATCAGTATACCATTTGCAGAATGAATCGTTGCAACCATAAGCTCATCAGTATCAATTTCTGAAAAGTTTATATCGTAACCACAGAAACGAATAAGTTGGGCAATAAAGATTCTTTGTGTTCTTCCGTTGCCTTCTCTGAAAGGATGAAGCATATTTGTTGAACAATAAAAGTCAACAATGTTTTCAACAAAGTCATCAAAATCAATATTCTTGAAATAATTGAACCTTTTCAGTCTGTCAAAACAAGCACTCGCAACATCTTCAATATTTTCAGCAGAAGTGAAATTTGTACCTTTTTTAGAAATGTCAACAGTTCTTACTTTTCCTGCCCACTCATACAAATCTTCAAATAAATATTTGTGTATTTGTTTGTAGTGTTCAAAATCAAATGAACTGCTTATAGGGTTTCTTTCTAATTCAGCCGTTTTTGCCAGAGTGATACCGGCTTCAAGTTTTGCAAGCTGTTCTTCATTTTGTATATTAAATTTGTTAATCAGACAATCGGTACCTTCATAATAATCATCAGTCAAAGCGGTAATACTATAACCCATTATGCAACACCAACTGACTGTTTAATAAGTGAAATATATTGCTCCATTGATATTTCATTATTTAAAAGTTTTCTGCATAAATCTTTAATATGTTCATCAATTGAAAAACCTTCCATTTCAACAGATGCAACCGCATTATCAATAGCTTTATCAATAGACATATATCTCACCTCACGTTTTTATTAATATACCATAAATCAAGTATTATATCAAGTAGTTGTATTTATATTGTTTTGTTTTTGCCTGCCCGTATGATCAATCTCATAATTATTCCAATAAATAAGTTCGCTGACGGTTACGAATTCGTAGCCGTCTTTTTCTAATTCAGTGAGTATTTTATCAAGTGCCTCGGGTGTGTTTTCAACTCCGTTGTGAAATAAGATAATTGAGCCATTCTGCGTTTTTTCTATAACACGATTATACATTTCATCTACACTTAGTTTTTTCCAGTCAAGGCTGTCAACATCCCATTGAATCATTTTCATATTATAGCTTTCGGTGATTTCAATACTTTTGTTATTATAATCACCGCTTGGTGCTCTTAAAACTTTAGGCTTTGTACCTGTTACTTTTTCAATTTCTGTGTTACAGTTTTCAATTTCATTTCTGATTTTTTCTTCGCTTATGTTACCGAATAGGGCGTGGGTATCCGAGTGATTTCCTATTTCGTGACCATTATCGTAAAATTTCTTTACTGCCTCGGGATTTTTTCTCACCCAATCACCAACTACGAAAACCGTTGCTTTGGCTTTGTGCTTTTTTAAGATATTCAATATTAAATCTGTGTCCTCGGCACTCCAGGCGGCATCAAATGTAACGGCAATTTTCTTTTCATCTGTTTCAACTGAGTATATTGGAAGTTTTTTTGTTGTGGAGTTAGTACAAATTCCTGTTATAGTCATAGCACCTGAAAAGCCTAAACCTATCAATAACGCCATAAAAAATATTGTAGAGTTAAAGGATAAAACCTTAAATTTCAAAAAAATCACCTCAAGGAAATATATTCCTTAAGGTGATTTTTAAGACTTAAAATTCGCCGCTTAAAACCGCTTCGGCACAACGAATGCCGTCAACTGCCGCAGAAACAATACCTCCAGCATATCCTGCACCTTCGCCCGATGGGTAAAGACCGCGGAGCCTTGTGGCTTGGAAGAATTCATCACGGCAAATACGTATTGGTGATGAACTTCTTGATTCGGGAGCGGTAAGAACCGCATCGTATAGGTTAAATCCATTTAGTTTTTTATCAAAATCATATATCGCCCCTGCAATGGTATCCGTAACTTTTTGAGGGAGAACCTGACGTATATCAGTCATTGTAACACCCGTGGGACAAGAGGGGTTAACTGCACCAAGTCTTGTTGAAGCCTGATTTTTCATAAAATCGCCCAATAATTGTGCGGGTGCAGTGTAGTCGCCACCGCCTGATTTAAAGGCTTTTTGTTCAATTTCCCTTTGTAAGTACATACCTGCAAGAGGATGGTCGGTGTCGAATGGTGGCTCAATGCCTACAAGCAAAGCACAGTTTGCGTTTTCTTTGTCACGGGCGTATTCACTCATACCGTTAACAACCATACCGCCATCTTCACTTGATGCGGCAACAACCGTACCACCGGGACACATACAGAATGTGTAAAGTCCTCTACCGTGGGGTGGGTGACAGGCTAATTTATAATCTGCCGCAGGGAGTAGGGGGGAATTCCAAAATTGACCATACTGAGCCTTGTTTATATGCTCCTGAGGATGTTCAATTCTTGTACCCACAGAGAAAGGTTTTTGGGTGATTTCAAGACCTTTTTTGTGGACAAGTTCAAAAGTATCTCTTGCGGAGTGACCGATTGCAAGTATAAGTGCATCCGTTTCAATATCACTGATTGACCCGTCGGGATTTTCGTAGCTTACACCCTGAACAAATCCGTTTGCAGTGATAATATCAACGAGTTTTGTGTTAAATTTAACTTCACCACCGAGTTTAATAACTTCTTCGCGAAGATTTTTTACAACCGTTTTAAGTTTATCCGTACCTATATGGGGCGTTGCGGAATAAAGAATTTCTGCGGGCGCACCAAACTCGGCGAATCTTAAAAATACTTCTCTGCAACGGGGGTCTTTTATACCCGTGGTTAATTTTCCGTCCGAGAAAGTACCCGCGCCGCCTTCACCGAATTGTACATTGGATTCGGTATCAAGTTTTCTGGTTGTCCAGAAAGTGTTAACGTCTTTTGTTCTTTTGTCAACATCCGCACCACGTTCTAAAACAATGGGGCAAAGTCCCGCTTTTGCGAGAGTGAGGGCCGCAAACATACCCGCGGGACCAAAACCCGCCACAACAGGGCGAAGCGGAAAATTCCGTTTGGGAGCAGGGACTTCGTAATTATATTTTTTAGTAATCATTGCTTTATTGGGAGCAAACCCCGCGATGATTTTTTCTTCGTTAAGGTCCGTTTCAATTTCAACGGAATAAACGAGAATTATATTATCTTTCTTACGAGAGTCAATCGAACGTCTTGCAAGAGTGAATTCTTTAATATCCCGTTCTTTTATTTTCAAAGCCTTGGCGGCGGCGAGTTTCACTTCATCCTCTGTTGCACCCAAGGGCATTTTTAGTTCATTTAATCTGATCATAAATTATTCCTTGTTTGTTAAATATTCTGCGGCACCGTTACCCGCAATTCTGCCTGTGGTCCACGCAAGATGCAGGTTATATCCTCCGCAGTCACCGTGAATATCAAGAATTTCGCCGCAGATAAATAGTCCTCGTACGATTTTTGACATCATATTATCGGGGGAAATTTCTTCGGTTTTGATACCACCGCAGGTAATTTGTGCCGTGTCGAAACCTCTTGTACCGTTAATCGCTAAAGTGAAGTTTTTTAAGATATCACAAAGATTTTTAATTTGATTTCGGGTTAAATCTTTTATTTTTGTATGTGGCTTTATATTCGATTTATTCATAACCGCAAAGCCTAATTTTGAGTTAAGTAACCCGCTTAAAACTACTTCGGTTTCGCGGTCGGGTGAGGTGGATTTAATACTGTTTATGTGTTCGAAAAGCTCCGTTTCGGAGATATCCTCACAAAAGTCTATTGAAATACTAAGGTTATTGTAGTTTTTACAGAGATGGGAAAGATTCATAACGGGGATTCCCGAAATACCCTTATCGGTAAATTGAATCTCACCGCTTTCTTCACCTAAATATTTATTGTCGGCATATAAAGTGGCTTTGCCTTCAGCACGCACACCTTTCAGCGAATTTAGGCATTTTTCTTTGGTGATGAGTCCACAAAGGGCAGGATAGAGGGGTGTTTTAGTGTGACCTACACTTTCAAGTAAACTGTAACAGGACCCATCCGAGCCTTGCACGGATGATGCTTTACCGCCACCTGAAATAATAACCGCATCAAAGTATTCGCCATTGATATTGAAACCGGTTTTTGCTTTTTTGAATTCAGTTACGACGCAGTCGGTTTTAATGTTAATTGATAAATCATTAAGTTTTTCTACAAGTATATCTCTTAAGGATGCGGCTTGTTGTGAGCGGGGATAGATTCTGCCATCCTCGTTGTATGATAATAACCCTAAAGTGCGGAAATAATTTTCAGTGTCCGCATAAGATGAGGTTAAAACCTTTCTTAAAAACAAGGTGTCACCGTAAAAGTGGAATGGCGCAAGATTTTCATTGGTGAAATTGCATCTGCCGTTGCCTGTTGCAAGTATCTTTTTTAAAACCTTGGGTAAGTGTTCAAATACTGTGACATCAATCGAGCTGTCACGGTTTTTTGCTTCAATTGCCGCGCAGATACCCGAGGCACCGCCACCGATTACGGCAAGCTTTTTGCTTCTCAAAAAATCAACCGCCTTTCTTTGATATGCCTCTCTCGTGGGGAGAGGGGGACCGACACGTAGCATAGCGTAGTGTTGGTGGAGAGTTATAGTGCCGTAAGGCACGTAGAATTAAATTATTTACCTGTCATTATAAATCATTTTAAGATAATATACAATAGTCTTTGTGCCACAATAAAAATAAAAATTTACAATATAATGTAAAAAGAGTTTACAAAGTCGGGATTTTTTGATATAATGCATTCTATATGTGCATTTTGAATTAATAAATGTTGTTTTTTTATACTTTAAAACGTGCTTTAAGGCACAAATTTGGAGGCTAACAATATGAAACGTGTTGAAATTGCTGAATTATACAAAAATGCCGAGCAATTTGCAGAAAAAGAAATTACTGTTTGCGGTTGGGTTAAAACTCAACGTGCTTCAAAAGCAATCGGCTTCCTTGAAATTAATGACGGCGGTTGCTTTAAGGGCTTGCAGGTAGTTTTTGAAGATGCTAAAATTTCTAATTTCAAAGAGATTTGTAAAATCAACGTTGGTGCGGCGGTTATTGTAAAGGGTAATCTTATTATTACTCCCGATGCGGCTCAGCCCTTTGAAATCAATGCTACTGAGATTATTATAGAGGGCGAATCAACACCCGATTATCCTCTTCAGAAAAAACGTCATACTCTTGAGTATCTTCGCACAGTGGGTCATCTTCGCCCCAGAGCAAACACCTATTCCGCGGCTTTCAGAGTTCGTTCAGTTGCGGCTTATGCTATTCATAAATTCTTCCAGGAGAGGGGCTTTATGTATGCTCATACCCCCCTTATTTCATGTAGCGACTGTGAGGGTGCAGGTGAGATGTTCCGCGTAACATCTTTTGACCTTGATAATGTGCCCACTACTGAAGACGGTAAAGTTGATTATTCACAGGATTTCTTCGGAAAACCCGCTTTCCTTACTGTTTCAGGTCAGCTTGAGGGCGAAATTATGGCTCAGTCCTTTGGTAAGATTTATACTTTCGGTCCTACATTCAGAGCGGAGCGTTCATATACTCAGCGTCACGCAGCTGAATTCTGGATGATTGAACCCGAAATTGCTTTTGCGGACCTTAATGACGATATGGACCTTGCAGAAGATATGATTAAATTCGTTATTAAATATGTTCTTGAGCATTGCTCACAGGAACTTGAATTCTGCAATAAATTCATTGATAAGGGTCTCATTGAGCGTCTTACAACTGTTGCAAACTCTGATTTTGCACGTGTAAGTTACACAGATGCAATTAAAGAACTTGAAAAGAATAATGATAACTTCCAGTTCAAGGCTCATTGGGGTTGCGACCTTCAGACTGAGCACGAAAGATATTTAACAGAGGAGGTTTTCAGAAAGCCTGTTTTCGTTACTGATTATCCCAAGGAAATTAAGGCTTTCTATATGCGTCTTAATGATGATGGCAAGACTGTTGCCGCTGCTGACCTTCTTGTTATGGGTATCGGCGAAATTATCGGCGGCTCACAGCGTGAAGAGCGTCTTGATGTACTTCTTGACAGAATCAGAGAACTCGGTCTTAACGAAGAAGATTATTGGTGGTATCTTGACCTTCGCCGTTACGGTGGTACACATCACGCGGGCTTCGGTCTCGGCTTCGAGCGTCTTATTATGTATATGACCGGTATTTCAAATATCCGCGACGTTCTTCCCTTCCCCAGAACAACAGGTACTGCTGAGTTCTGATTTAATACAAGCAATTTAGGAGTAAATTTATGGCTAAATCTTATCTTTCAATGTCTGCCGCAGAATTACAGGCAGAAATTGAATCAGTAAAAAAAGAATACGAAGAAATTAAAGCTCAGGGTCTTAATATTGATATGTCTCGCGGTAAACCCGGTGCGGATCAGTTGGATATTTCCGACGGTATGCTCAAGGTTCTTGATGACGGTAATTTTAAGAGTGAATCAGGTCTTGATGTGCGTAACTACGGTATGCTTGACGGTATTCCCGAGTGTAAAAAACTCTTTGCGGACCTTCTTGAAGTAAAACCTGAAAATGTAATTGTTGGTGGCAACTCAAGCCTTTCTTTGATGTTCGACTTTGTTTCTCAATGTATGTATCAGGGCGTTGGCTTTACCCCTTGGTCACAGCAGGGTGAGGTTAAATTCCTTTGTCCTTGTCCCGGTTATGACCGTCACTTTGCAATTTGTGAATTTTTCGGTATCAAAATGATAAACATTCCTATGACAGCCGAAGGCCCCGATATGGATGCAATTGAAGAAGCAGTTAAGGATAGCTCTGTTAAAGGTATGTTTTGTGTTCCCAAATACTCAAATCCTCAGGGTATTACTTTCTCTGCTGAAACGGTTAAGAGAATTGCAAACCTTGACACTGCTGCAGATGACTTCAGAATTATCTGGGATAATGCTTATGTTGTTCACGACCTTACCGAAACAACTGATGAGCTTGTTAATATTTTTGATGTTCTTCCCGAAAAAAACAAGGATATGGTAATTGAAGTTGCTTCAACATCAAAAATTTCTTATCCCGGTGCAGGTGTATCCTGCCTTGTTTCGTCTGTTGATAATATTAAAGTCATTCTCAAAAGACTTACCATTCAGGCTATCAGCTATGACAAAGTTAATATGCTCCGTCACGTTAAATTCTTTAAAAATGTTGAGGGTATCAAGGCGCATATGCAACGTCACGCAAAGATTCTTAAGCCTAAATTTGATGCAGTTATCGATACTCTTAACGCTGACCTTTGCGGTCTCGGTATTGCAGAGTGGAATGTACCCAACGGCGGTTATTTCATAAGTCTTGATGTTACGGGTGGTAGTGCATCAAGAGTTGGTGTTCTTTGTAAGGAAGCGGGTGTAACTCTTACAAATGTTGGTGCGACCTTCCCTTACGGTAAAGACCCCACAGACAGTAATATCCGTATTGCGCCCACATTCCCCACACCTGAGGTGCTTTCAAAAGCGGTTAAAGTTCTTACTGTTTCTGTTAAACTTGCTTGTCTCGAAAATCTTTGTAAATAAGGTGATTTAATGTTAAGAATTGGTCACGGTTATGATGTACACGCATTTGCTGAAAATCGTAAATGTATAATTGGCGGTGTTGACATCCCTTGCGAAAAGGGTTTGCTCGGACATTCGGATGCAGATGTGCTTTTACACGCAATTTCCGATAGCCTCTTGGGTGCTGCCGCCTTGGGTGATATCGGTAAACATTTTCCCGATACTGACCCTCGTTACAAAGGTGCAGACAGTCTTGTTTTGTTAAAAAATGTATACTCTCTGATAGCATCTCTCGGCTATAAAGTGGTTAATATTGATGCTACCGTTATAGCGCAGATGCCTAAAATGGCACCGCATATTGATGCTATGCGCAGAAACATAGCTGAAGCTCTTAATGTGGATATTGATTTTATAAGCATTAAGGCAACCACCGAGGAGAAGCTTGGCTTTACCGGTAGAAAAGAGGGTATTTCAGCCCACTGTGTATGCCTTATTGAAAAGTAAACTTTTAAAAACCCTTGCATATTATGTACAAGGACTCTCGCTCTGAGGGTGCGTCATAATATGGGAGGGTCTTTTTTATGAGCAAAAAAGGCATAAAGGTTGCCTCCGTTACCTACGCAATGAAGGGGCGTGACCTGTTGCAAAAAAATGGTTATAAAGCTTATCTGACCCGCAATCCTCATCCGGACGATGATGAGGGGTGCGGTTATGTTATTTATGTGAACAATCCGGATAAAAAATGCTTTGAAATATTAAAAAGAAATAAGATTAAAGTCACTGGAACAGTTGACTTGGGGGAGGTTTTATGATTTATCTTGACAATGCGGCTACAAGTTATCCTAAGCCTCAGACTGTAATAAATGCAGTTAAAAATTCATTTTTAAATTATGGAGCGAATCCCGGCAGAAGCGGTCATAAATTATCTGTAAGAACCGCTTGTGAGGTTTACGAAACTCGAGAATTACTCAACGATTTTTTTGATGGCTACGGCGGGGAGTTTGTGTCATTTACCGCCAACTGTACAGAGGCTTTGAATATAGCAATAAAAGGAATTTTAAAACCGGGGGACCACGTTGTGATTTCTTCATTTGAACACAATTCGGTGACAAGGCCATTGTACGATTTGCAGAAGCAGGGACTTATAACATATTCTGTTTTTGCTGTGAGTGATGACTTGTCGGAAACTCTTGTCAATTTTGAAAATGCAATAAAAAGCAATACAAAATTATGTGTTGTTACGGCAGTTTCCAATGTTTTCGGAAGAATTTTACCTCTTAAAGAATTGGGGGAGCTTGCCCATAAATCGGGTGTTTTGTTCTTTGTTGACGGTGCTCAGGGAGCTGGTGTAATACCGTTGAGCATGAAAAAAATGCATATTGATTGCCTGTGTATTCCGGGTCATAAGGGACTTTTAGGTCCTATGGGTACGGGTGCTATGTTGCACAGCGGAAGGGATTTCACTCCGTTAATTCAAGGTGGGACGGGATCTCGCTCCTTTGATTTATCACAGCCATCAGAATACCCTGACAGACTTGAAAGCGGTACTTTGAATGTGCCGGGAATTTGCGGTCTGAAACAGGGTATTAAGGTTGTGAAATCTATGGGAGTTGAGCGGATTTTTAAAGAGGAAAATTATATTTGTAACGCAATTTTTAACGGCTTAAAAAACATCAAGAGCGTTAAATTGTATGAGGAAAAAAGAGATTCAGAGTCTTTTGCTCCTGTATTGAGTTTTAATATCGACGGCAAACACAGCGAAACTGTTTGCTCAATGCTTGATAAGAATTCCGTTGCCGTCAGAGGGGGCTTTCATTGTTCGCCGTTGGCACATAATTTTATGGGTACAAAACAAACGGGAACAGTAAGGATTTCACCTTCGTTTATGACAGATAAAAAAGATATAAATAAACTATTAAATTTAATAAGAAAAATTGCAATTAATGAATTTATATGATATAATTACAATATATTTGTTAAAATTGAGTTAGTTATAATCTTTTGCGGCAAGGGAGCGTAAATTTATGGAAGTTATATCAGGTTATTTTGATAAACTCGCCGGTGCTTTAATGAGTTTTAATTTTCTGTCGGATTTGCTCGATATATTACTCGTAGCAATCGTAATTTATGAGGGTATTAAGCTTATACGGGGTTCCCGTACGTTCCAGTTAATAAAGGGTATTGCTTTTCTTGGAATTATTTACTTGCTCGTCAAGGTTTGTCAGATGGAAGCAAGCGAGTATCTCTTGTCGGTGCTTTTTGAGAACGGTCTTATTATCCTTGTTGTTCTTTTCTCTCCAGAGCTCAGGAAAATACTTGAAAAATTCGGCAAACAATCTTTAAAAGGTTTTTCTATTTTTAGTTTTAAAAACAGCGTCGATTACGAAAAAACCATTAACAATACCGTAAATGATTTCTGTAAGGCTTCTGCTGATATGAGCGAAAGTAAAACCGGTGCACTTGTCGTTTTTGAGCGTGCTGATTCTTTACAGGAAATTGCTGAAACAGGCACTATCGTTGATGCTAAGTCTTCTGCAGAGTTATTTAACGGTCTGTTCTTTAAAAACTCCGCATTGCACGATGGTGCGGTTATTGTCAGAGAGGGCAGGATTTTTGCTGCAGGTTGCATATTACCCCTTACTCAGAACAATTCCCTTGATTCTGAATTGGGTACACGGCACAGAGCAGCTATAGGTATGAGTGAGCACGGTGATGCCGTAGTTGTGGTGATTTCAGAAGAAACCGGTAAAATCTCAGTTGCCAAAAATGGTGTGCTTTCAAGAGATGTTGCTCACGGTGAGTTGCGTGAAATACTTTTAAGTGAGCTTTTACAATCAAATGAAAAAATGAAACCTACCGAAAAAATCAAAAAGAAAACAAAAAAAGGCGGTGATAAGAATGAAAACAAAAAAGCGTAAGTCACTTTTTCAGAACAATCTCTTCGTTTTTGTTCTTTCACTGTTTATATCTGTTATAATCTGGCTTTTAGTTGTTATCAATGTCAGTCCGCAGACCACAAGGGTTATTAAGGATGTAAAGGTTACTATCGATGATACGGTACCATCCCAATTTGGGCTCGAGGTTTTCGGTGAGTCTGAATTTACCGTTGATGTTACGGTAAAGGGTAAAAAATATCAGATATCAACAGCCAATCTTTCAGCGGAGGATATTGTTGTGACAGCGGTTACCACCAATGTTGATGCACCCGGCTTCAGAACCTTGCAGTTAAGAGCCGAGCCGGTTTCCGAAAACGCATCTTATACGATTTCTTCCGTTTCAGCCAAAACTGTTGACGTGTATTTCGATACGGCAAAAAGTGTTCAGTTTGTAATTGAGCCTGATATTGTTACTGACGGTTTCCCTGTTGTTGAAGAGGGATTCACCTGCGGTGATATATCCTTATCCGAAAACTCAGTTGTTATTTCGGGACCCTCAACTCAGGTTAATCGCATAGAAAAGGTTATTGCTAAGTGTGTACTTGAAAATTCATTGAACTCAAACTTATCGCTTGAAACGGATATTATCCTTCTTGACGATAAAAACAAGAGCGACTTTGATTATCTTACAATGAGTGTTGAAAAAACGGTTGTGGCTATTCCTGTTCTCAGGGTAAAAACAGTAAACACGGCGGTTAATTTCAAAAATGTCCCCAAAAACTACGTAGCAAATTCCTTAAAATATAAAATTTCACCCACGAAAGAATCCTTCAACATTTTTGTTGATGAATACGAAAAAACTACAAGCTATGATGTGGGTACGATTGATTTCAAATCTCTTTCACCAACCAATAACAGGTTTGTTTTTGATTCCGAAAAGCTTCCCGTTGCCCAGGATGGTGCCGATGAGTTTATAGTTACGGTTGATATGAGTGGTTTTTCACAGGAATATATCAGTGTTTCAGAAGAAAAAATCAAGATAAATAATCCTGAAAATTTAGACTACAAGTTGTCGGATTATCCCAATTCAGTAGTTGTTGTAGGTCCCGAATCGGAGCTTGAGAGCATTACTAAAGATAAAATCTATGTGGAAATAGATTTTTCGCAGGTTGATCTGATTGAAGGGGAGACCGTTACTATTCCTGCATTGATAACTGTTGACAGTGATACTTGCTGGGTTTACGGCACTTACGATGTTGAAATAACCCTGTAACCAATTTATCAAGGAGGGCAAAATGAATATAAAAAAAATAACGGCGTTAATTATGACCGTAATTCTCGTAATTATGTGTTCAGGTTGCTCTCTTGATTTCTTCTCGGTTGAGAGCTTGTTGGCGCCCCCCGTACAATCAGGGAAAAACGGAGAAGTTCAAAAAGCCTTTAATACACTTATGAAGGATAAAAAGGTTCAGTTAAAGACTCCCGCATCCGGCGACTTCCAGACGGCTTTTGTCCTTTATGATGTGAATGGTGATAGTATTGATGAAGCATTTGTTTTTTATACTGATGCTTCTGTTGAGTCTACTGTAAGAATGGCTTTACTCGAATGTATTGATGATGAATGGATGATTTCATCAGATATAAAGGGTGCCGGAAGCGGTGTTTTTGATATATGCTTCAACGATCTTGACGGTGACGGATTTAGTGAAATCTTTGTGAGCTGGTCTTTGTTTGACAGTAAAATTACCAGAGTTGTAAGTGTGTATGAGCCCATATTTACAAAGGACGGTGTTTTTACGCTGGAGTCCATAGGTAGTGAATATTGCAACACAAAATGCTTTTTGGATTTTAACGGAGATATGAAAAATGATTTGGTTGTTGTGTATCTTGATGATACTGCCGAAACACAAAAATCTGTTTTACGCTTCTTCTCGCTCTCTCCGGAAAAACAGCTTGTAAAGTATTCGGAAATTAATATTGACAGCTCTATAACATCAGTTGAAGCCATTACAAATGATGTTATAAAAGCGGGGGATCAATCTTACGCGAGACTGTTTATTGACTGTTTAAAAAACGAAAAAACCATGTTTACCGATATGGTTTATTGGGATACGGAATCCTCTAAGCCCGTACGTGCCTTTACCGAGCCCTATTTAACAACCGTAAGAAGCTCAAAAATACTCAGTAGGGATATTGATAATGACGGCAATATAGAAATCCCTGTTGTTACAACATTGAAGGGTGATTCAAAGCAGTTTTCCTTGACGGATTATGACAATGTCTATACATTTACTTTACTTAATTGGCTTGATGTTAAAGGTGATGTGAATAAGGATAATATTCAGACTCTGTATAATCCCCTTGACGGCTATCTTTTAAAATTCAGCTGGAACGGCAGAATATCGATTCGTTACGATTCGGTTCAGACGGCACTTCTTTTTTGTGAATGGAGTGAGTCTCAAAATTCTTACGGTGATGAATTGTTTTCAATAGCTTACCGAGAGGTCAAGGATGATGCACCTTACGGCGAGGTTCTTTACGAGTGTGACGAAGGCGTGTTTTATTATGAGATAACGAACGATGGAGCAGATTACGGTATTACCGAAGATGTATTAATTTCCTCGTTTATAAAAATTTGAAAGTAGGCAAAATTATGAAAAAAGTTCTTATTGCAGAAGACGAATCAGCTATCCGCGAAATAATAGCCATTACTTTAAGACGTTCTGGGTATGATGTTACGGAGGCGTGCGACGGTCAGCAAGCTCTTGATATTTATAATCAGATGGGTGGCGAGTTTGATGTTGTGCTTCTTGATATTATGATGCCCAATGTGGATGGTCTTGAGGTTTGTAAACGCTTAAGAAGTATCAGCGGTACGGTCGGTATAATAATGCTTACTGCCAAAACTCAGGAGATGGACAAGGTTTCGGGTCTGCTTATGGGTGCTGATGATTATATTACAAAGCCGTTCTCTCCTTCGGAGCTTATGGCGCGTGTTGACAGCGTATATCGCCGGGTTGCTATGAATACCCAGACACCCGTGGCACCTGTACGCGCCGATAAGATTACAATTGAACCCTTTGAGCTTAATCTCAGAAACAGAACCCTTTATAAAAATAACGTGCTTATAGAGTTAACACAGGTTGAGTTTCAGATTATTGAATATTTCTTTACCAATCCGGGTAAAGCACTTAGCCGAAATGATATTCTTAAGGAGGTGTGGGGCGAATTGTATTACGGTGATGAAAAGGTTGTTGATGTTAACATCCGTCGTCTGAGAATGAAAATTGAAGATGCACCCTCAGTTCCCAAGCACCTTGTAACGGTTTGGGGTATGGGATATAAATGGATTTGATATAATTAAAAAATTTGTAAGGGGAGGTGACAAGTAATGGGGAAAATCAGATTATCCAAAAAGAACTCAGAGGTAAAGAATAAAAAAAGTTCCTACCGTAAGGTTCAGTATAAACGTAGTGTTAATGATGCGAATCAACAAAAAAATGAGCTCAGAAAAAGAATTTTATCCCGGCCCGAGCGAAAGGGGATTACGGGTATTACCAAACGTTGGGCTACAAACACATTACTTGTTACCGCACTGATTTTGCTTGTTATTGTTGTAGCATGCACTCTCTTTATTGTTCAGTATTACAGAAACTATGTTACTAACTATGTTTCCGGTTACGCTAACGAAAGTGTAACAACCTTCTTTACTCCTTATCTTGATGCAAGTGATGAGGTCTTCAACCAAAAAGCCAAGGAGTATATAGATAGTTTTTCCGATGAATCAAAAATCGAGGTTCAGGTTGTAAACCGTCACGGAGTTGTTGCGGTTTCTTCCTCCGGATTTGCAGTAAATGAAAAAATGGAGGATATGGATGATGTCATTGAAGCCTCGGAATCAACTACCGGTATTTGTAAGTGGTTCGGCTTTAATGAAAACGGTGAGCATATTGTTTCCGTTGCTATGGTTTTACCTAAGAATTCGGACGGGGACTTTTCGGGTGCAGTACGTTTCATAACCTCAATGCGCGGTATTGACAGCCAGATTATCGGATTCACATTCATACTTCTGGCAGTTTATATAATTGCCCTGTTTTTTGTTTCCTTGTCCGGTGTGTTCTTTATTCAGACCATTGTTACCCCTGTTCGTAAAATTAATGACACGGCAAAGCTTATTGCCGAGGGTAATTACGATGTGCGAATTGAATCTACAAGTAAGGACAATGACGAAATTACCGAGCTTGCGGATTCAATAAATACTATGATTTCCGAAATTGCGGTTTCGGATAAGTTGAAAAATGACTTTATTTCAACCGTTTCTCACGAACTGCGTACACCCTTAACGGCTATCAAGGGGTGGGGTGAAATGCTTAAGGAGCTTGACGGAGAAGATCGGGAAATTTCACGTCGAGGCACCGAGGTTATTATTAACGAAGCGGACCGTCTTTCAAAATTGGTCGAGGAGCTTCTTGACTTTTCAAGGATGCAGAACGGCAGTATGACACTGAGACTTGAAAAAATCGACGTTCTTGCGGAATTGGATGAAGCGGTTTTTGTTTTCAAAGAACGTTCCAAGCGTGACGGTATTGAAATTCGTTACAACGCCCCGGAGATTCCTGCTCCTATGATGGGCGATCCGAACAGAATAAAACAGGTGTTCGTAAATATTCTTGACAATGCCTTTAAATACAATAAACAGGGCGGGCTTGTGGATGTGGAGGCAATTGTTGATGACGGTGCGTTGACAATTAATGTTTCCGACACGGGTTGCGGTATAGCCCCTGAAGATTTACCGAATGTTAAAAAGAAATTTTATAAAGCTAATATACAGGTAAGGGGTTCAGGTATCGGACTTGCGGTTGTTGATGAAATTATAAAGCTTCATAACGGTGTCTTTGAAATTACAAGCGAGCTTGATGTGGGTACAACCGTTACAATAGTTCTTCCTATTGAAAAAATTGAAGTTGAACCTGCGGTACCCCTTATCGAAGAAATGATGGTGAACGAAAATGAGTAAGAAAAAAGATATAAAAAAGCCTACAATTTCCGTTGGAGGACAAGCTCTTATTGAGGGTATTATGATGCAGGGACCAAAAGGTGCCGCTATGTCAGTGCGTTTGCCCGACGGTACAATTGAAACAGAGGAGCTTGAAGTAAAGCACGTTCGTGACAAGTTTAAGCCGGCGGGCTGGCCCTTGATACGCGGTGTTTTCAATATGATTGAAAGTCTGCTTTTTGGTTTCAAATGTATGGAAAAATCTGCCGAGAAAATCGGACTTGATGATGACACTGACCCCGAAAATATGTCTAAACTTGACAAATGGATTTCAGATCATTTCGGGCCTAAAATGATGGCGGTTGTTACGGGTATCTCCCTTGTACTTGGTGTTGCACTTGCGTTCGGATTGTTTTTCTATCTTCCTACATTTTTAGTTGATGTGGTTGATAAATATCTTATAAAACCCGATTTTGCTAAACTTCATCCTCTTTTTGAGGGGATAATGAGAATGATTATTTTTGTGGCTTACATCTGGATAGTTTCCAAAGTGCCCGACATTAAAAGGGTGTTTATGTATCACGGTGCTGAGCATAAATCCATTTTTTGTTACGAAAGCGGTCTTCCGCTCACTGTTGAAAACGTAAGGGAACAAAAGCGTTTTCATCCCCGTTGCGGTACAAGCTTCATTTTCGTTATTCTTATAATCAGTATTCTGATTTCTTCTGCGTTGGTTGTTGCTTTCCCTGTTTTAGCGCAAGATGAAAACCGACTTCTGTGGATGGCAATCAAAATATTGATTGTTCCTGCTACGGTAGGTATAGGCTATGAGTTTATTAAATACGCAGGAAAACACGATAATCTTTTTGTTAAAATTCTTGCTGCACCCGGACTCTGGATGCAACGCCTCACAACTAAAGAGCCCACCGATGATATTATTGAAGTAGGTATTGAGTCGCTCAAAGCGGTTTTGACAGATGTTGAAAAAGAAACCGAAAAGAATAATGAAAACACCGATGATTCGGAGGAAAAAAGCAATTGAAAACCTTATATTCGGTTTATCGTGAAGCTATAAAAACACTTGCCGAGGCTCAGTGTGACAGTCCCGAGTTTGATGCTCAACAATTAGTTGCGTTTTGCTTCGGTTACAATAAAACTCAGCTGTTGATGAATTCAGGCTCGGCTGTTGATGAAGTGAAGCTTATTCATTTTAACGATTGTATTAAAAGGCGATGCAGTCACGAGCCTTTGCAATACATAATCGGTATGTGGGATTTTCACAAATTTTCCTTTAAAGTAGGGGAAGGAGTTTTGATTCCCCGACCCGAAACTGAAATTTTGGTTGATTTTGCCCTTGAGAAAATTCAAAAACACGGTTATAACGTTATTATGGATTTATGTTGCGGTAGTGGCTGTATAGGTCTTAGCATTGCAAAGCTTTGTCCTAAAACCAAGGTTTATTGCCTTGATATTTCCGATAAAGCTCTGGAATATACCCGAATGAATAAAGAACTTTTAGGTGCGGATAATGTTACCGTAATGAAATGTGACGTCCTTCAAAGTAGTGGATTTTTGGGGCTTCCGAGACCTGATATAATTCTTTCTAACCCTCCGTACATAAAAACTGCTGAGATTGAAGCCTTGCAACCTGAAATTTCCTTTGAGCCTACACTTGCTCTTGATGGTGGAGAGAACGGTCTTATGTTTTACGAAGCACTTTCAGAAATATGGTATCCGTTTATAAACAGAGGGGGCTATCTCGCTATGGAATGTGGCGAGGAGCAAACAAAGGATATTTTTTCGTTATTTATCGATAAAGCGGAAAAGGGGAAAGTAATAAAAGATGCATCGGGTTTTGACAGAGTTGTGGTAGTGGCAAGGTAAATATTGATTTTTTATTGACCTTTTTATTTATTTATAGTAAAATTATTCAATAAGGTGGATTTTGCTTATGATAAGTTATTTCATAGATTTTATTCGTGGTCATTTACAGGCAATTGACCTTATAGTTTATATATTATCAATCACTTATGTTTGCTTATGTGCAACACCTTTGCACGAGTTCGCCCATGCCTTTGTTGCCGTAAAATTAGGTGATGATACACCAAAGCTCCGCGGTAGGGTAACCATAAACCCCATGGCTCACGTTGATCCCATAGGAATTCTTATGATTTTCCTTTTCGGTTTCGGTTATGCGAAGCCTGTTGAGGTAAGAATGCGTAACTTCAAAAATCCCAAAAGGGATATGGCAATAGTAGCCCTTGCGGGTCCTTTGAGTAATTTTATACAGGCATTTATTTACCTTTCTGTGTCTGCAGTTTTCAGCATTGTATTGATTACAACAGGTATCAAACCCGTACAATATATCTGCACATTCTTTACTTTTGCGGCTCTTATTAACATCCGCCTTGGTGTGTTTAATATGATACCTGTTCCGCCGCTTGACGGTTCGAGACTTTTAACCGCATTGCTTCCTTCAAAGGCATACTTCAAAATAATGCAGTATGAACGCTATATATCTCTTGGACTTATGCTGTTACTGTTTACGGGTGTGCTTTCGAAACCCCTTACAATTATTTCTGATTTTGTTTACGGCATTTTTGAATTTATAATACTTTTCCCACTTAATTTTATCGTAGGTTGATTTATGGAAAAATTATCATACAAGCTTGAGGTGTTTGAAGGCCCGATGGACTTGCTTTTACACCTTATAACCAAACATAAACTTGATATATATGATATTCCCATTCTGGAGCTTGTTGAGCAGTACGTTTCTTATGTGCGCGAAATGCAGGAAGAGAATATGGATGTTGCCAGTGAATTTCTTGAGATGGCAGCGCGTCTTGTGTATATCAAAACAGTTTCACTGCTTCCTGTGTACGATGAAGCAGAGGAACTGAAAAATGAATTGCGAGATGAGCTTCTTGAGTATCGTGATTGTAAAATCCTTGCGGCTAAGCTTTCGCAGATGACCGACGGCTTCAATTATTCCGTCAGAACATATCCTGAGGATATTTCACCCGATAACTCCTATAAGAGATTGCACGAGCCCACGGAGTTATTAAACGCATATTCCCTTGCGGCGGGTAAAAAATTACGTCGTTTACCTCCGCCCATTGAAACCTTTAAGGCTATTGTTACAAAGAAAATCGTATCAGTCGGTTCTAAGATTGAGTCAATTGTTAAATCCCTTAAAGCAAAGCGCAAAACAAAGCTTATTGATTTATACAAACAAGCTGAATCCCGTTCAGATTTAATTGCCGCGTTTCTTGCGGTGCTTGAGCTTGCCAAGAACAAAACAATTTATGTTTCGGGTGACGGCGACGATGTTCAGATTGAACTTCTGGAAGGAAATGAGAGTATTTGATTAACAAAAAGCAGGTAGCTTCGGTTGAAGCGGTGCTTTTCGCCGCTGCCGAGCCCATTGAGTATACAAAAATCGCTGCCGCGTTGGGTATGGATGATGAGCAGATTCTTTTATGTATTGATGCTCTTAATGAAAAATACAATGCGGATGACAGCGGTATCTGTCTTTTACAGCTTGATGCAAAGTACCAGCTTTGCAGTAAAAAAGAATATGTTGAAGCAGTACGTAATGTGCTTGATTTAAAACGCAATGCACCTTTATCACAGGCGGCATTCGAGGTTCTTGCCATTATTGCTTATAACCAACCCATTACAAAACCCTATATAGAGCAGATAAGAGGCGTTGATTGCTCGGGTGTTGTAAATACCCTTTGTCAACGCTGTCTTATTGAAGAGAAGGGCAGGCTTGATGTTCCGGGTCGACCTGTTTTATACGGTACAACCTCCGACTTCTTAAGGTGTTTTTCACTTAACAGTCTTTCGGAGCTTCCGGAGCTTCCCAAAGAGGATAAAGAGGTTCTTATGTCAGACGTTGATAACGGTCAGTTATCTTTGTTTGACGATTCGGCTGAGGAAAAAGCTGAAGAATAAAACTCAAAAATTAAAGGGGTGATAAAATGCCGTTTTTATATGCATTAATAGGCATAGTTATAGTGGTTTTCATCCTTTTTTCAATAAATTTATCTTTCATTATCGATTATTCAGATAAAACGGTTGTCACCTTAAAATATCTTTTTCTAAAATTTACTTTAGTGGATACCTCTAAACCAAAAAAGGAAAAAAAGAAGAAAAAGAAGAAAAAGAAAAGTGACGAGGAATCACAGGGCGAAACCGAATCCGAAGAAGAAAGTAAGAAAAAAGGCAAACCAAAAGGCAATAGTTTAATTAAACAGTTATATCTTGACCAGGGCTATGACGGTATCGAAAAAATGCTCAGAGCAATAGGCGATTCTTTAGGTGGATTTTTTGGTAGCCTTTACAAAAATCTTGTTGTTGATGAACTTTACATAACGATGATTACCGCAGGTGGCGATGCTGCGGATACAGCCATTAAACACGGTAAGCTTTGTGCGTGGCTTTTCCCCATGTTAGGTCAGTTTGTTTCCACCTGCAAGGTGAAAAATTATGATTTTGATATTTCACCCGATTTTCTTGCAACGAAATCCGAGGCTTACGTTTATGCCAAGCTTCATTTTACACCTTTCGTGGTCTTGCATACGGTTTTGGTGCTTGCAATAAGACTTGTTTTCAAGGTTCTTATAAAAATTGTTTTCTCAAAACAAAAAAGTGACAAAAGTAAATCGGTAAAATCCGCTGCCAAAGAGATTATTGAAAACTCCGGAGCAGAGGTTGAAAATACAAAAAATAAAAGAAATATAAATAAGGACGGTGCTTCCAAATGAGCGAAAAATCAGCAAACGGAATTCTTTCCACAACAATCGAAAAGGTAAGAAACCTTGTAGATGTCAGCACAATTATCGGTGAACCCATTAACCTTCCCGACGGTTTAACAATCATTCCTGTTTCAAAGGTTACTTACGGTTTTGCTTCCGGTGGTTCTGATTTCCCCTCAAAAAATAATGTTGAACTTTTCGGTGGCGCAGGTGGTGCAGGTATTACGATTAATCCCGTTGCGTTCCTTGTAATCAAAGACGGTGAAGTTTCAATCAGACATATCGTTTCCAATGATAACGCTGCTGAAAGAGCCGTTACAATGATTCCCGAAATGTTTGATAAGGTTGTTAACCTTGCGGATAAAATTAAAAAGGATAAAGATCAGCCTACAGAAGAAGTAACTGCTGAATAATTTTTTCATCACAATATAACCACCTGCATATTATTTTTTGAAAGCAGGTGGTTTGTTTTGATAAAGAAAGTGTTTTGTGTTTTTTGGTGCTTTTGTCTTTGTGTTCCGAGCTTTGGGATTTTTGTCAATGGTGCCGAGCCTACGGTGTCGGCTGAATCTGCCGTTGTTATGAATGCTTGTACCGGTGAGGTGGTTTTTTCCAAAAATCCTTACGAAAAAAGGGGAATGGCAAGTACAACTAAAATAATGACATCCTTAATTGCACTTGAAAGCAAAAAACTCAATAAAACTATAACGGTAATAAAACAAGATGTTTCTGTTGAAGGAACATCAATTTATCTCAAAGAAGGAGATAAAATTACGCTTGAAACCCTTGTAAAGGGTATGCTCCTTGAAAGCGGTAATGATGCGGCTAACGTTACGGCAAGAGCCTTGGGTGGCAGTAAAGAGGGTTTTGCAGCCCTTATGAATAATAAAGCCCGTGAATTAGGTATGTTTTCAACTAATTTTGTTAACCCTTCAGGACTTACGGAAGATGGACATTATTCCACCGCTTATGATATGGCGCTTTTGGGCTCTGCTGCAATACGTAACAAGCGATTCAAAGAAATATGCTCTGTCGATAGATTGAGTGTCTCCTACGGTGCTGAACAAGCCGAACGCACCTTTTATAATCACAACAAATTTCTTAATATGTTTGATGGTGCTTTTGGTATTAAAACCGGTTTTACAAAAGCCTCAGGGCGGTGCCTTGTAACTGCAGCACAAAGGGACGGAGTCATTTATGTGGCAGTAACACTTAATGCACCAAACGATTGGAATGACCACATCAGGATGATGAATTTTGCCTTTGATAATACAACGGTTAATTATGCCGAGTGTGATTTGTCAGGTGTTTCAGTAGCGGTTGTCGGTTCAGGGAAGAAATCTTTGAATGTTGAACTCGCAACACCTTTGAAGTTTCACTCTGTGAAGAAATACGACGATTACGAAACGGTTATATATCTTCCGCGGTTTGTATATGCAGGTGTTAAAAAGGGCGATGTTTCAGGTCGGGTAGATTTAGTAAGTAAAAACGGTACAATTATTGATTCTTCATCACTGATTTTTACCGATGATGCTCCCGAAATAGTAATTGATAAAAAAGAAAAGTCCAGTTTTTTAAAAAAACTAAAAAATAAAATTAAAGAAGGACTGTCGCAGAGACAGACGTGAATTATGGCACAGGAAAGATTACAAAAATATTTATCGGAATGTTCCGTTGCTTCCCGTAGGAAGGCGGAAGAAATGATTAAACAGGGTAAAGTCCGCGTCAATGGTAAAATTGCTCAGATTGGCGACAAGGTTGACCCTAAAAAAGATACCGTTACCGTAAACGGTAAAAAGGTAGTAGCAGTTAAACAAAAATATTATATTATGCTCAATAAACCCAGAGGATACGTTACCACTATGAGTGACGAATTGGGTAGAAAATGTGTTGCAGAATTAGTTGAGGATGTTGGTGCGGCGGTTTACCCTGTGGGAAGACTCGACAGGGATTCTGAAGGTATGCTTCTTCTTACAAATGACGGTGCTTTTGCTAACGCGGTAATGCATCCGAGAAAACAGGTTCCGAAAACGTATAGAGTAACAGTACGTTCTAACATTAACGATGCACAGATTGAAAAGCTGGAAAATGGTATTGATATTGATGGTGACGGTAGAGAAACATTACCCGCAAATGTGAGAATAGTTGAAAAAACTGCAGGACGTAGTGTTTTTGAAATTACGATTTTCGAGGGCAGAAACCGACAGATTCGTAAAATGTGCGAAGCCGTTAGCCTTGAAGTTATAAGACT
This sequence comes from Acutalibacteraceae bacterium, assembly GCA_045592665.1. Taxonomy (GTDB): domain Bacteria; phylum Bacillota; class Clostridia; order Oscillospirales; family Acutalibacteraceae; genus DTU089. Next base: position 12,299 of record JAZNVE010000119.1, on the reverse strand, counting down.
TAAACGTAACTCAATCGGCTCAGTAAAATTGGGTATGCTTAAGGTGGGTAAATGGCGTGAACTTACCGAAGATGAAGTTCATCGTTTGCAGTCCCAATAAAAATTGACAATAAAGTATATATTTAGTATAATAAAGAATAAATATTTTTATTTTAAGAGGGTTTAAAATGATTAGAAGTATGACAGGCTTCGGCAGAGCTCAGGCTTCTGTTGAAGGCTATAATATAACCGTTGAAATACGCAGTGTTAATCACCGTTATTTCGAGTTTTATGCTAAAATGCCCCGTACATATTCATTCCTTGAAGATAAGGTTAAATCAACCCTTACAACAGGGATTTCAAGGGGTAAGGTTGAGTGTTCATTGCAGATCGAGTCAACTGCCGACGATAGTGTTGTTGTAACGATAAATGAACCTCTCGCTAAAGGTTATGTTGAAGCTATCGGTAATATTGCCGATACGTTCGGTATTTCCAACGATTTAACAGCACTTTCAATCGCCCGTTTTTCAGATGTTCTTTCTGTTACAAAGGCACCCGTTGATGAAGATGCACTCTGGGCAAAGATTGAACCCATTGTTAAAGAGGCGTTGACAGGCTTCGTTTCAATGCGTGAAACAGAGGGAAAGAAGCTTGCGGATGACGTTCTTTCGAGAGCTGAAACTATACTCCAAAATGTTTCGTATATAGAAGAACGTTCACCCGAAACTGTAAAGCAGTATTCTGAAAAACTCCTTGAAAGAATGAAAAATGTACTGGGTGACACTCAGATTGATGAAACAAGAATACTTACGGAGGCTGCTATTTACGCGGACAAGGTTGCAGTTGCAGAGGAAACCGTAAGACTCAGAAGTCACATTGACCAACTCCGTACTATGCTTGAATCTAAAGAGGCAATAGGCAGAAAACTTGATTTCCTTGTTCAGGAAATTAATCGTGAAGCCAATACCATCGGCTCAAAAGCACAGGATGTTGATATTGCACGCCGGGTTATTGACATAAAAGCAGAGGTTGAAAAAATCAGAGAACAGATTCAGAATATAGAGTAAAATTATGAAACTTGTTAATATCGGTTTCGGCAACCTTATAAATGCCGACAGGGTAGTGGCTGTAGTTAGCCCTGATTCTGCCCCTGCAAAGAGAATGATTCAGGAGTGTCGTGAAAGAGCGCAACTTGTGGATGCAACCCACGGCAGGAAAACAAAAGGTGTTATTATTACTGATAGTGATAATGTTGTGCTTTCGTTTTTAAGTGCCGAGCAACTTCTTGCGCGTTTCAATGACCAGAAAGGCGGTCGTGATTTTGGTTTCGAAGAATAAAGGTCTTCTTATAGTTTTTTCGGGTCCTTCCGGTAGCGGTAAGGATACGGTTCTTGCGGAACTTAAAAACCGCGACATAAATATGCAACAGTCAATTTCTGTTACAACCCGCGATATGCGTGATGGTGAAATTGATGGTGTGGATTATTTCTTCACTGATGTTGAAACTTTCGAAAAGAATATTACTGAAGGTTATTTCCTTGAATACGTTAAATACGGCTCTAATTATTACGGAACACCAAAAAAACGTATTGAAGAATTAACCGATGGCGGTTCAAATGTGTTTTTAAAAATCGAAGTTGAGGGTGCGGGAAATGTTCGTAAAGTTTTCCCTGAATGTGTGTCAATTTTCATTATACCCCCCTCAATGGAAGAACTTGAAAACCGTCTTAAGGGACGCGGTACTGAAACCGACGAAAGTTTTAATAAACGTTTCGCAATAGCTAAAGATGAAATAAAACGTGCTTGCGAATACGACTACATAGTTGTAAATGACAGTGTTAGTCTTTGTGCGGATAAGGTTTGCGCCATAATTGAGGCGGAGTCACATAAATACGCTCGGATGAAAGCACTTGTAGATGAAATGAATTGATTTTTTATTGAAAGGAAAATAATTATGCTTAATCAGGATCTCAGCAAAGTACTTACAGGACACATCAGCCGTTACTCACTTGTTACGGCTACCGCTAAACGTGCCCGTGAAATTTCTAACAAAAATCTTGAGGATAAGGTAATTACCACCGAAAAAGCGGTAAGCCTTGCACTTAACGATTTTCTTGAAGATAACTACAAAATTGTTGAACCCGAAGAAATCGCAAACATCTGAGTATGAGTTCGGATGCTTATTTTGCTTTGGTAGCAGTTGAGGGCTTGGTATATCATTTTGATGCGCCATACTCTTACAAAATACCATTTGCGCTTGAGCCTTATGCGCTCCCGGGTTGCAGGGTAATGGTGCCGTTTGGTAACGGTAATCGAAAAAAACAGGGACTTATACTGTCTGTGAAGCCACTTTTTGAGGCGGATGATAGCTTTAAACTAAAATCAATTTCAACGGTTATTGATGAGAAGCCGTTGTTTAATGATGAAATGCTTGAGCTGGTCACCCGTCTTAAAGAGAACACCTTTTGTACTCTTTTTGAGGCTGCAAAAGCAATGCTTCCTGCCGGTATAGGTCTCAACTACGTTATTTCCTATATGTCACAGAAGGTGGATGAAAAGGTTTATTCAAATTTTTCTGATGAAGAAAAACGTATATACGATTACCTTAAAGATAACTGCAAATTCATAAAGCAGGATAAAATTATATCCGATTTGGATTTATCTGATAACAGTGTTTTAGAAAAACTCGTAAAAAAAGGCGTTCTTGTTACTAATGTGGATGCCAAACGCAAAACAGGGGATTTAACTGTAAAAAATGTTCGTTTGAGCATAAGTGAAAATGAAGTTGAGGAGGTTTTACCTCTTTTAACGGTTAAACAAAGAAGTGTTATGTCCCTTCTTCGTGATATAGGCGGGGCTTCCGTTAAAGAAGTCTGCTATTTTACGGGTGTTACACAAGCTGTGATTACTACCCTTATAAAAAAGGGGCTTGCAGAAGTTTTTGACAGTGAGCTTTACAGAAAGCCTAAATATGATTTAAAGGGTGAAAAAAAATCGTCACCTGAACTTACACCAACACAGAACAAAGCCTACGAGGAGCTTTTAAACTCATATAAAAGAGGCAAAGGCTCTGCAACGCTCCTGTATGGAGTTACAGGTAGCGGTAAAACTCAGGTTTTCTTGAAGCTTATTGAACAGGTTGTAGCAGATGGCAAGGGCGTTATTGTAATGGTGCCCGAAATTGCACTTACCCCTCAGACATTAGGTATATTTTATTCCCATTTCGGTGATAGTGTTGCTGTTTTCCATAGTGCACTTTCCGCCGGGGAACGTATCGACGAGTGGAAACGCGTTAAAAACGGCGATGCAAAAATTGCTATCGGTACACGCTCAGCAGTTTTTGCTCCCTTTGAAAATCTCGGTCTTATTGTTATGGACGAGGAACAGGAGCATACATATAAATCTGAAATGTCACCCAGATATCACGCTCGTGATATTGCTAAGTTCAGATGCGTTTATCACAATGCACTTCTTGTTTTAGCTTCTGCTACTCCGTCAATTGAAACCTATACTAATGCCATCAACGGAAAATATGGCTTGGTTAAGCTTGATAAACGCTACGGCAAAGCTGTTTTACCCCAGGTGGTTACAGTTGATATTTCAGGAACAAAATGTGCTATAAGTAACGAATTGTATACGGCTATTGAAGAATGTCTTGAAAAGAAACAACAGGCTATTCTTCTTATGAACAGACGAGGCTTCAATACCTTTGCTTCGTGTACCGCTTGTAAGACGGTTTTAACATGTCCTAATTGCAGTATATCCCTTACATACCATAGTGCAAATAAACGCCTTATGTGCCATTATTGCGGTCATTCGCGCCCTTACACGGATGTTTGTCCCGAATGTGGTGAAAAGTCCGTAACTTATGCAGGCTTCGGAACACAGAAAATCGAGGATGAATTGGCGGATATTTTTCCAAATGCCCGTATACTGCGTATGGATGCAGATACAACTATGGCAAGGTATTCGTATCAGGAAAAGCTTAGTGCCTTTGCCAATGGAGAGTACGATATTCTTTTAGGTACTCAGATGGTTGCCAAGGGACTTGATTTTCCAAAGGTTACTCTTGTAGGTATAATATCCATTGACCAACAGCTTTACAATGATGATTTCCGAAGTAGTGAAAGAGCCTTTGACTTGCTTACTCAGGTTATCGGTAGGTCAGGTAGAGGTGAGTGTGAAGGTAAAGCATACATACAGACCGTGCTTCCGGATAATGATATCATTGAGCTTTCTGCTGCACAGGATTATGAATCTTTTTACAAAACCGAAAGCCTCATAAGAAAAAGTATGGTTTATCCGCCATATTGTGACATTTGTACCGTAACCTTCACGAGTGAACAAAACAATAAAGCTTATGCGGGTTCGAGGTCATTTTTTGAAATGCTGAAAAATGCCGTAAGTGTTGATTATGCAGATGTTAAAATTAATGTTTTAGGTCCTATTCAACCGAGAGTTGGTAAAATCAGTAATAAATTCAGATATGTGTTAACTATAAAATGTAAAAATAATAAGCGTTTTCGCAGTATGATGTCGGATTTGCTTATAAAGTATATGCGTACTTCACAGAATAGCGGTGTAAGTGCAGTAATTGATATGAATTAGGAGTTAATTATGGCTATCAGAAACATAAGGGTTGACGATGACCCCATTCTCAGAAAAACCTCACGTCCCGTAACGGAGTTTAATGACAGACTTTTTGATTTGTTGGACGATATGAAGGAAACTTTATATAAATCCGGTGGTGTTGGTCTTGCAGCACCTCAGGTAGGCGTTTTAAGAAGGGTAGTAGTAATGGATGTCAGTGAGGACAGAAATGATTACATTGAGCTTATAAACCCGGAAATCACAGGTGTTGAAGGCTCTCAGACCGGTACGGAGGGTTGTCTTTCTCTTCCGGGTCTTTACGGTACTGTTACAAGACCTATGATTGTAAAGGTGAAAGCCCAGAACCGAGAGGGAAAATGGTGTCTTTATAAAGGTGAGGGCTTAAAGGCTCGTTGCTTCTGTCACGAATTAGACCACCTTGACGGTGTTTTGTATAAAGATAAGCTTGACGAAGGTGAGTACCTTTACAGAGCAGATGCAGAATAATTAATTGGGTGATTGATATGAAAATAGTTTATATGGGAACACCCGATTTTGCGGTTTTACCTTTAAAAGCCCTTATTGAAAAGGGGTATGATGTGGTGGGTGTTTTCACTCAACCCGATAAGCCTGTGGGCAGAAAGGCGATTTTAACACCTCCACCCGTAAAAGCTCTTGCGGTTGAGAATGGTATTCCTGTTTTTCAACCCACTTCTCTTAAAAATGGTGAGGGAGTAAAAATTCTTGAAAAATTAAATCCCGATGTGGCTATTGTTGTAGCATATGGTAAAATTTTACCTAAGGATTTTCTCCAGTTCCCTCAGTATGGTTGTATTAATATTCACGGCTCTCTTTTACCTAAATACAGAGGTGCCGCGCCTATCCAGAGATGTGTTCTAGATGGTGAAAAATACGCGGGTGTTACATCAATGCAGATGGATGAGGGGCTTGATACAGGGGATATGCTCCTTAAAACAGTAACCGAAATTGGCGAGAATGAAACTTCAGGCGAACTTTTTGACAGACTCGCTGTTATGGGTGCTGATTTGCTTATTGAAACACTTGTTGCTCTTGAAAAAGGTGAATTAAAACCTGAAAAACAAGATGATTCAAAAAGCACTTATGCCTCGATGCTTGATAAAACGATGTCACCCGTTGATTGGTCTAAGAATGCACGTGAAGTTCACAATCATATACGCGGTCTTGACCCTTGGCCCGTAGCACAGACCGTTCTCGAAGGTAAAAACCTTAAATTATTCAGTTCTGAAATTGCTTCTGATGAGGGAAAAGGTTTACCGGGTGAGCTGAAGGTTACCAAAAAGGGGCTTTTGGTTTATTGTGGTGACGGTAACCCTGTTTTCATAAAAGAGGTTCAGTATGAGGGCAAAAAGAGAATGTCCGCTGCCGACTTTTTCAGGGGGCATCCTGTGGCAGATGGCACTGTTCTCGGTGTATAATTTTAAAATTCAAATTTTGTTAATAAACTGTTGCTCATTTTTTAAACTTTACTGTATAGAATAATATAAAAAAATGTAAAAACGGAGATATCTGTATGGGCGAATTTATAAGTGGTTATGTACCGTTTTATTATGGCTTTTTTGATTACTACTATGTTATTTTGGTTTTACCCGTTATTTTAGCTTCCTTAGGAGTTCAGATATGGCTGAAATCAACCTATTCTAAATATTCTAAAATAAGCAACTCTCGTCGCATTTCGGGTGCAAGAGCAGCTTATATGGTTTTACAGTATTACGGAATAAATGATGTAAATATTATGAAAATAGGTGGCAATATGACCGACTGTTATGACCCCACCCAAAAGGTTATAAAACTTTCTGAGGGTGTATTTGACGGTTGTTCTATTGCGGCGGTGGGTATCGCCTGTCACGAAGCAGGTCACGCAGCACAACACGCTGAAGGTTATGCACCGATTAAAATCAGAAACTTTATATTACCCGTTTGTAATATAGGCTCGGCTTTGTCCATTCCTTTGTTGATTGCCGGTGTAATATTTAGCTTTGAACCCCTTGTATGGATTGGTATCGGTTTTTTCGGCTTTACCGCTTTGTTTCAGTTTATGACTCTTCCTGTTGAATTTAATGCCAGCAGACGTGCTATAAGTGTAATTGAATCCAATAATTTGCTCACCTTTGAAGAGAAACAGGGCGCACAAAAGGTGTTAAAGGTTGCGGCAATGACTTACGTAGCTGCACTTGCCGTGAGCCTTGCTCAGCTTTTAAGATTGATTTTCAGATTTACGGGGAGAAGACGTTAATGAGTAAGCCTGCTCGACAGATTGCTTTTGAAATTCTTTTGAAAATTGAAAAAGACAAGGCATTTTCTAACCTTGCCGTTGACAGTGCTGTTAAGGCTTATAACCCCGACAGCACTGATTGTGCTTTTATTTCCCGTCTTGTTTACGGTGTAACCGAGCGAAGACTTACTCTTGATTACATAATTTCACACAATCTTCAGCAACCTATAAATAAATTAAAGAAAGATGTTCTTGTAATTTTACGTTTAGGGGTTTATCAGATAATTTTTTCTGACAAGATTCCAACTTCTGCGGCGGTTAATGAAAGTGTAAAACTCGCAAAAGCCAATAAGTGCCATTATGCATCGGGTCTTGTGAATGCGGTTTTAAGAAAAGTGGGGGATGAGGGCTTTAATCTGTCCGATGATTTAAGTAACACGGAGAAAATCAGTATCTTATATTCTGCGCCCGAAGAACTTGTAAAATTTTTGTCATATCATTACGGTGAAGAAAATGCAGAAGCTTTCTTGAAATCTGCACTTGAGCCTAAGAAGATTTTTATAAGGGTCAATACAGTTAAAATTAATGGTGAAGACCTGAAAAATCTGCTTCAGAACGAGGGTGTAGTGGTTAAAGATACCGTTTTAGCTGATGCTTTTGAAATCGAAGTAAATAAAGCAGTGTATGAGCTGGAGGCTTATAAAAAAGGCTTTTTCCACGTAGAGGATATTTCATCCCAGCTTTGTGTTGAAGCCCTGTCACCCAAGAAAAATGCTGTTACTCTTGATGTTTGTGCCGCACCCGGCGGTAAAACCTTTACCTTGGCTCAGTATATGGGTAATGAAGGTGAAATTTATTCCTGCGATATATATGAGTCAAGAGTAAAGCTTATTAAAGACGGTGCCGAAAGATTGGGGCTTTCCTGTATCAAAGCAATGGTAAACGATGCTACCGCTTTTAATCCCCGTATACCAAAATGCGATTATGTTTTATGTGATGTGCCTTGCTCGGGCTTGGGTATCATAGGCAAAAAGCCCGAAATAAAATACAAAAAGCTTGATGAAATCAAAGAGCTTTTACCGATTCAGCGTAATATTCTCGAAACAACCTCAAGTTATGTTAAAAAGGGTGGAAGGCTTGTTTACTCAACATGTTCGGTTAACCCTAACGAAAATCGAAAAATATGTGATGCATTTTTAAAAGAACACGAGGATTTTTATACAGTCAAAGCCTTACCGCATATAGAGCGCACTGTTGATGAAGGCGACTATCTGACGCTTATGATGCATAAAAATAATTGTGACGGCTTTTTTATTGCCGTGTTTGAAAGAAAGTAAGATTTATGAAGAAAGATATTGTTTCAATGAACTTTGAGGAGTTGTCTGCAGAACTCAAAGAAATGGGGCTTCCTAAATTCAGAGCAACCCAGATTTATGATTGGTTACATAAAAAATGTGTTGTATCCTTTGACGAAATGACCAATATTTCAAAGGATTTAATCAAAAAATTAGATGACAATTTTGTCATATTTTCCTGCGCTATTGAAAAAAAACTTGTTTCGCAGTATGATAATACTGTAAAATACCTGTTTTCTTTGCCTGATGGTGAATATCTTGAATGTGTGGTTATGGATTACAAATACGGTCACACAATCTGTGTTTCTACCCAGGTTGGTTGCAAAATGGGGTGTGCTTTTTGTGCTTCGGGTATTGGCGGTTTTAAACGTCAGCTTACCCCATCTGAAATTTTAAGTCAGATTTATACCGCACAAAGAGATTTATCTCTGCGCATTTCACGCATAGTACTTATGGGTATGGGTGAACCGCTCGATAATTACGACAATGTTATTAAATTTCTTCAACTTGTCAGTGATGAACGAGGTCTTAATATCGGTATGCGCCACATATCCTTATCCACAAGCGGTATCGTTCCGCGCATATATGATTTGTTAAACGAGCGCCTACAATTGACTTTATCAGTTTCTTTGCATGCTCCCAACAATGAAATTCGTTCAAAAATAATGCCCGTTAATAAAAGTTGGGATATTGATGAGCTTCTTGAGGCCTGTAAAATTTATGCGGACACAACATCAAGACGTATTTCTTTTGAGTATGCAATGATGAAGGGTGTTAACGATACGCCTGAATGTGCAAGGGAGCTTTCAAAACGACTTAAAGGTATTCTTTGTCATATAAATCTTATTCCTGCCAATGAGGTGTCTGAAAAAGGTCACGAGCGCAGTTCGGATTCAAGCATTACCGTATTTAAATCAATTCTTGAAAAAGATGGTCACGCAGTTACCGTCAGACGTACTTTAGGTTCGGATATTAATGCGTCCTGTGGTCAGCTGCGTCGTGAGAGAATAAAAGAAAATCAGAATTAATTATTAAACCATAAATCGAGGTGAAACACCGTGAAAATTTCCGCAAAAACCGATATAGGCGCATTCCGCGACTCTAATCAGGATGATTATCAGGCAGGTCTTTTTAAAAACGGCGCTGCTTGGGCAGTTGTATGTGACGGTATGGGCGGTGTTTCAGGCGGTCAGGTAGCAAGTAAAATCTGTGTCGAAAGAGTGTCCGAAGCCATAAAAAGGGGTTACCGCGAAAATATGACGGTTAAAACTGCTCAGAATTTACTGAATTCCGCCATTTGTGCTGCAAACTCAGCCGTTTTTTCGGAAGCACAAAAAAATCGTGAGTTAAGCGGTATGGGTACAACAGTTGTCGCTGTTATGGTGGTTAACGGTATAGCTGTTACAGCTCACGTTGGTGACAGCAGAGCATACATTTTTAACGATACTATTGAGTTGGTTACTAAAGACCATTCCTTGGTTCAGTACCTTTATGATACCGGGAAAATTACTGAGGAAGAAGCCAAAGTCCATCCTGAAAGGAATATTATAACCCGTGCGGTAGGTATTCTGAGCTTTGTTGATGTGGATTTTGATTTAATTGATATAGGTAAAGAAAAAAGCATTCTCATCTGTACAGATGGCTTGAGTGGCTCACTTGAAGCGGATGAAATGCTTGAAATAATAAAAGAAAACGCTGATTCTTCAGCCGAAAAACTTGTTGAAAAGGCAATTGAGGCAGGTAGCCGTGACAATATAACAGCGGTACTGTTATTTGCCGACAGTCAAGGAGAGTAAGTATGGAAAATTATGTGGGTAAAAGATTAGACGGAAGATACGAGATACACGATGTTATCGGTGTGGGCGGCATGGCAATTGTCTACAAAGCTTACGATAATATTGACGATAGAATTGTTGCCGTTAAAATTCTTAAAGATGAATATCTTGCGAATGAGGAGTTCCGTCGCAGATTTAAAAATGAATCAAAAGCAATTGCCGTTCTTTCTCATCCTAACATTGTAAAAGTTTTTGATGTTAGCTTTGGTGACAGATTACAGTATATTGTTATGGAATATATCGAGGGTATTACCCTTAAAGAATATATTGATGAACGTGGGGTTATCGATTGGAAAGAGTCCTTGTTCTTTATGAATCAGATTCTTAAGGCACTTCAACACGCTCACGACAAGGGTATTGTTCACAGGGATATTAAACCCCAAAATATTATGCTCCTTGAAAACGGCACGATTAAGGTTGCCGATTTCGGTATAGCTCGATTTAGTCACGGCGAAACTAAGACTATGACGGAAAAAGCTATCGGTTCAGTTCACTATATCAGTCCCGAACAGGCGAAGGGTGAACCAACCGATGAAAAAGCGGATATTTATTCCATAGGCATTCTTTTATATGAGATGTTGACGGGGAAGTTACCCTTTGAGGCGGATAGCGCCGTATCCGTTGCTCTTATGCAGGTTAATAAAAATCCCACACCGCCACGTAAATTAAATCCCAATATTCCCATAGGCTTTGAACAGATTACAATGAAGGCTATGCAGAAGAATCCTCGTGACAGATATTGCTCTGCTGCGGAATTTTTAATGGATATTGAGGATTTGCGTCGTAATCCTGAAATGAAGTTCGATTACAGAACGGTTTTTGTGGATGATGAACCAACGCGTTTTGTTAATAAAGTCGGTTCAAGTGAGGGAACTACACAGGTAATAAAAACGGTTCCGCCGTCTTCCGATGCCCGTATGAAGCTTGAAGAAACCAACGCTGAGGCGGTTGATACCGTTCAGGATATAATTCCTCAAAAACGCACCAATACAAAGGTTATTGGCGTTGTTGCGGGTATTGCCTTTGCAATTCTTATATTTATTATTGTTCTTATTGCTATGGTTCTTAAAGACGGTGTTCCTACTCTTTTTGTTGGTAAAAAGATAGAGGTTGATAATTTCATCGGTATGAATTATATTGATGAGATTGAAAATAACGAGGAATTTAATGAGCGTTTTAACTTTGAAATTTCCTATGAACCCTTTAGTGACGGTAAAGAAGGTTGTGTATTCAAACAGGATCCCGAAGCAGGTACGGAAGTACCAACAGGCTATACAATAAGACTGTATATTGCTAAATCAGGTGAGGGAAAGATTGTTCCTGAGTTTGATGAGGGCGTGAATTATCAGGAGGCTGTGAATACTCTTGAAGCAATGGGCTTCAAGGTTACCTTAGAGCCTGTAAATGATGATAGATATGCAATAGGTGAAGTTATAAAAACTAAGCCCGTTGCAGGCTCAAGTATATTTGAGGGTAGTGACGTTACTGTTTATTATTCCGCAAACGAGGATTCCGGTAAGCTTTTCAAAATGCCGGATGTTTCCGGAAAAACCTTAAATGAAGCTAAAAAGCTTCTTGAAAAACAGGGCTTGATAGTAAGCAAAACCGAGGTTGTTGATTCAACTATTGAAAAGGACCGAGTGGTTATGCAGTCACCCGCAGAGGGTTCGCCCGTAAAAGAGGGGGATAAGGTAATATTAACCCTCAGCTCCGGTAAGGTCGTTTTTAAAAAGAGTATTGATATTCCTCAAAAAGTCGGTAACGTTAATGTTAAATTATATGTGGATAATACTGTTGTTGCCGACAATGCTGTTGATACAAATGTAATAAGCAAGTATACCATTGAAACTGTGGGTGAATCGCCTTCATCTTCAATTAAGGTTTACATTAACGATAAGCTTTATTATGAAACTTCTGTAAACTTTACAAAAGAGCCGGTTACGGCTGCTAACGAGCGTTATTACACAATTTCTTTCTATGTTGATGTTGTAGGGCTCAGTAGTGACGAGGCACTATCTCAGCTTAACAGTGCCGGTTATACAAATGTTTCATTTATTGATTTGCCCAGCGATGAAAAAGAGGGTACGGTAATTGCTCAGACACCTTCTCCTTCGAGCTCTGCAAATTTAGATAAAGCGACTGCTATTATTCTTTATGTTGCCGGACCACAGACACAACCGGATAATACAGAGCAAAATTCTGATAATCCACAGGTACAGTAAATATGGAAAAAGTTTTAAACGGTGTTATTATCAAAGGTATCGGCGGCTACTATTATGTAGAAGC
>JAZNVE010000118.1:0-16493 GCA_045592665.1 Acutalibacteraceae bacterium | reverse complement strand
GGCTTGGCTTCTTGAAATCAAGGATAAAAACGGTGTTGACCTTTACCCCGAAATCAAATCTAAAATTGATGAAAAGCTTGCCGATCCCGACTTCAAAAACAAGGTTCGTCTTGAGTACATTAAAAATTTCGGTTATTACTGTACAGAATCCAGTGAACACAACGCAGAGTACAATATGTTCTACATCAAGAGCAAATATCCCGAACTTATTGAAAAATACAACATTCCCCTTGATGAATACCCCAGACGTTGCGTAAACCAGATCGAAAACTGGAAAAAAGAATATGCCGAAATGCTTGAAAAGGGTGTTAAAGAGCATAATCGTTCAAACGAATACGCTTCACATATTATGGAGGCTATCGTTACAAGTAAACCTTACCAGATAGGCGGTAACGTGCTTAACTCAAATCATCTTATTACAAACCTTCCTGCAGAGGCTTGTGTTGAAGTACCCTGCCTTATTAACGGTAATGGCGTTCATCCCTGCTATGTTGGTGCTTTGCCCGTTCAGTGTGCAGCAATGAATATGACAAATATCAATGTTCAGCTTCTCACAATTGAAGCCGCAAGAACCAAAAAGCTCGAACATATCTATCAGGCGGCTATGCTTGACCCCCATACAGGTAGTGAACTCGACATTGACACTATCAAGAAAATGGTTGACGACCTTATTGTTGCCCACGGGGATTATTTACCAAAATATCACTAATTAGTCACAATTTTTTCATATTTAAAGTGTATATACTAATTCATAGAGTATTATTAATACCTTTGAAAGGATGACTTTTATGAAAAACAAAAAAATAATAATTATCATTGTTGCTATACTTGCAGTTGTAGTAATTATCGGTGGTGCTTTAGCCGGTAGCTACAACGGTCTTGTAACAGCTCAGGAAAATGTTGCAAGCGCACAATCGAACATAGATACCGTGCTTCAACGCAGAGCGGATCTTATCCCCAATGTTGTTGCAACCGTAAAGGATTTTGCAGAGCACGAAACAGAAGTTTATAACAAAGTCCTTGAAGCAAGACAAAACCTTTTGAACGCAAATACCATTGAAGAGCAATCCGCTGCCAACGAGGAGCTTACAACAGCACTTCAGGGAATTAATGTTATTGTAGAAAACTATCCCGAGCTTAAATCCGATGCTACCTATATCGGACTTATGGATGAGCTTGAGGGCAGTGAAAATCGTATTGCCGTTGCAAGAAAAGACTACAACGATGCAGTAAAATCATATAACAACAAGGTTATAAAATTCCCCGGTAGTATTGCAGCGAGTATTTTCGGTTTCGAAAAAGCTGAATATTTTGAGGCAGATGCCGGAGCTTCAGAGGTTCCGGATGTAGGTGCCGCTTTAGGTGATTAATGTGACAAAGACTAAAGTTTTCCGCTTTGCGGTATCTCTTGTTGCAATTGTTGTTTTTTGCACGTTTCTTGTATGTGCAGTTCCGTCACATACTACCCAATTCTATGTAAATGACTATGCAGACGTGCTTTCCGCTGAAACAGAAGCAGAAATTTTAAATAATGCTGTTTCGTTAAATAACGAAACAACGGCACAGGTTGTTGTTCTTACTGTCCCCGACCTTGGCGGTGAAGAAATTTCGGATTTTGCCGTAGAAACGCTAAGAGATTGGGGTATCGGTAGTAAGGATAAGGATAATGGCGTAATAATAGTTCTTGCTATTGAAGAACGTCAGGTTTGGGTGTCAGTGGGCTACGGTCTTGAAGGAACACTCACCGATATCCGCACGGGTCAGCTTCAGTCCCAATACGCCGTACCTTATTACAGGAATAATGATTTCGATACAGGCACCTTGATGCTTTTTAATGCGATAGTAAATGAAATACGAACAGAAGAATATGGATTAGAGCCTTTAAATAACAGTGAAATGTACGGACACTCTGCTCTGTATGTAAACGATATCGAATTAAACGAAGGCGATTTAAAGCTGTTTCTTCTGATTTTCGGCTCACCTTTTTTACTGATAGGCTTTGTAATGCTGTGCCAAACCGTTAAATATCTCCACTTATTACGTTATGATAAAAAGCACGGAACCAACAAAGCACCCATATACCGACAAAAATATATGGGTATGCGACAGGCAATACTTGCCATTATAGTTCACGGAGCTCTCAGAGGAGGATTCCGTGGCGGACGAGGCGGAGGTCGCGGTGGCTTCGGCGGAGGCGGTTTCCGTGGAGGCGGCGGAAGCGGCGGCGGTGGCGGTGCAGGGCGCGGCTTTTAATAGAATCCAACAGGGTGTTATGCTTAAAAACAAGTATAACACCCTGTTTTTTCTTGTATTTTTCTTGTTTTTTTGCACAAAATATGTACTGACTTAACTTCGTCAATTATGAAGAAACAGAAGGTTTGTTATGTCACAACAAAGAAGTTCTTTTTCGGGTAAACTGGGTTTTGTTCTTGCTACGGCAGGTTCTGCAGTGGGCTTGGGGAACATCTGGCGCTTCCCCTACCTTGCAGCGCAACACGGGGGTGGAATATTTTTACTCGTTTATATTCTTCTTGCATTTACTTTCGGGTTTAGTCTTATGTGCGCCGAAATAGCAATCGGAAGAAAAACCGGTACCAGTGCAATCCACGCTTACAAAAAGCTCGATAAAAGGTTTTCTTTAGTAGGAATCCTTGCATCAATTGTTCCCATTATTATATTGCCATATTACTCGGTAATAGGCGGTTGGATAATAAAATACCTCACGGTTTTCATTACCGGAAAAGCCACAATTGCTACCGCGCCGGAATTCTTCAATAATTTTATTGCCCGACCTGTAGAACCACTTGGTTGGTTTTTACTTTATCTCGCAATAACCGCTATCATTGTTCTTTTCGGTGTTGAAAAAGGTATAGAAAAAATCAGTAAAATTATGATGCCGTTACTTATAATTTTAACACTTTTCATAGCAATTTACTCCTTATTTATGCCGGGGGCAACGGACGGTTTAATTTATTACATCAAACCCGATTTCAGTAAATTTTCGAGTACAACGGTACTCGCCGCAATGGGCCAGTTATTTTACTCAATGTCCCTTGCGATGGGTATTATGATTACCTACGGTTCGTATATGAAAAAGGATATAAGCCTTGAATCGTCAGTAAAACAAATAGAACTTTTTGACACGGGTATAGCATTCCTTGCGGGTCTTATGATTATTCCTGCAGTATTTTCTTTCTCAGGTGGCGACGAATCCGCCTTAGGCAAAGGCCCGGGGCTAATGTTTGTCACTCTCCCCAAGGTTTTTGCAAATATGCCCGGTGGTTCCGTTATCGGTGCCGTATTCTTTATGTTGGTATTATTTGCAGCACTAACATCATCAATTTCAGGTATGGAAACAATTGTTTCTATTTTCATGGATAAATTTAAACTGCAACGAAAACACGCCTGTGCTATAGTTTTTGCAATTTGTTCCGTTTTAGGTATTCTCCCTTGTTTGGGCTACGGAGTGCTAAAGAATATAACCGTTTTAGGTATGGATTTTTTGAGTTTCTTTGATTTTACAAGCAATAGTGTTATTATGCCCATAGTTGCCCTTATCACCTGTATACTTGTAGGTTACGTTATAAAGCCCAATGCAATTATCGAAGAAATTGAACTCAGTGGTAAATTCAAAAGAAAAACTCTTTTTACTATAATGATTAAATATATCGCTCCCGTTTTCATTGTGGGAATTCTGATTTTCTCAATTCTCGAAGGTATGGGAATTATAAAGGTATAAATAAAAAATCACCGCGGATTCGTTTGAATCCGCGGTGTTGTTATTTTAACTTAAAGAACATCTCTTACATTGCTTTCGCCTGTTATAAGGTTAAATGTAAGGCTCTTTTCCTCGCCGTTTTCGGTAAAGTCAAGACGGATATCATCTTTACCTACATATTCGGCAAAGGTAACTTTATAATCTTTATCTTTAAAGAATTCTTTAAGATAACCGATTCTTTCCTCGTCGAAGTCACCTGCGTTATCGGAAACGAAAAGCACGTTACCGCAAACGGAATTAATTTTACCGTGAAGAAGCTTCTGCTCCATAGTGTAATTGATATTAATATCACGAAGGAAGAAAACGTCGGGATCGTTACAGAATGCTCTGCCGTCAAGATGATTACGGAAAATTGTATTTATAATTGCATTCTGTGATGAGGGGTTTTCACAGTTAATTCTGATTGAACTCACAAGGGTGTTCACGCTGAAATTCCCCTTAAGGGTGAATTTCCAGTTTTTACTTGCGTCGCAACTGATACGACAAGCATCGAATATACCCATACAAGCACCTATGGGCACACCGCAACCTAAAATCCATTTATCCCCACAAACCTCGCGAAGAAAATCCACGCCGTCACACATAATTTCGCCACGGGTTTTGCCGTTTCTGGGTTCAATACACTGACTGTAAAGGAAGTCAAGCTTAACCATATCGAAGCCCCAATCGTTAAGAACAGTATCAAATACCTCTTTGATATATGCACGTGCTTCTGGGTTATATATATCGAGGGTGTAAGCACCGCCCCAACCCTGACAACCAAGCATTTTTTTGCCGTTACGGTTGTGGGTAAGAAGCCAATCGGGATGTTCATTTGCAATTTTTGATGAAACCTGAGCACTGAAGGGTGCAAGCCAGATACCCGCTTTATAGCCCTTTTTGTGAATTTCATCCGCAATATATTTCATTCCGTTGGGGAATTTCTTTTCATCAATAAGTAACCAGTCACCTACTGCCTGCTGATAACCGTCATCCACCTGGAAAATATTTACTTCGTCACTTGCCCTGTCAAGACCGTTAAGGTCACGAAGAATGATATCCTCGCTGATATCCTGGAAATAGTTGTACCAGGAGGTGTAACCTGAAAGATGGTCAATAGCGGGTTTCTTACAACCAACAAAGTCGAAGAAATATTTATCCATTACTTCGTCCATATCGCCCTTTATAATAGCGATATCGAAGATTTCGTATTCCTGACCTGCAGTAAGTTTAAGTCCGTCAACATCTTTTTTGAGAACGAATTTATCATTCTTCATATCAACGGCAAAAATTGTGAAACCGTTACGTTCACTTCTTGAGCCGTAAAGTTTAATTTCTTTTTCGCCTTTTTCACGGAAATAGCAATATGTATATGCGTGGAATTTACCTTCCTCGCCGTATTTCTCAAAATGATAGTCACCCGAAAGACCTGCAAAATGTTTTAAGGATTTATTAATACCTGCGGCTTTAATGAGACCCTTGAAGGTATCATTTTTTGAAAACTCACGGGTTGTAGTCCAAGCCTGATAACCATTGGCAAAGAACAAATCGTCATCGTCAAAATCCTTTTCACATTCCATTTCAAAGGACTTCATTACCATATCGCATTTGGCTTTAAGAACACCTTTGATGCTGTTTTTATCCTGTTTGAAGTCAAAAGAAAATGCTCTGCCGTCAAAATCATTCTGATTAACAAGTGCTTTACCGATTAAAATTTGTGATTTTAATTTTTCAAACATAATATTCTCCTTAAAAATTAATCTTCGTTTACTCTATCTATAAATTTCAAGAACTGCTTTTTGCCTTCATCGGTACGGTCAAACACGCCGCATTGTTTAAGAATATCCGCAAAAACTTTACCTATTTCGTCACGAATGACTTTCGCACAATTTTCAGGTGTTATGGTATTATTTTTAACTATTTCCTCAACCCAATCTTTATGTTTGGCAATTTTTTCGTTTTCTGAAATGTCGTCACCGTTGATTATGGCTTCTTCAATAAGCTTCATTTCGTCCTTAAGACGGGCGGGAAGCACCGCAAGACCCATAACCTCAATAAGACCGATATTTTCCTTTTTGATATGGTGATGCTCGGGGTGGGGATGATAAACACCGTCGGGGTACTGCTCGGTGGTAATATTATTTCTCAAAACAAGGTCAAGCTCGAATTTATCGTCTTTAAATCTTGCAATGGGAGTTATTGTGTTATGTGGTACACCATCCGTATAAGCGAAAACAAATGCATCTTCATCGGTATATTCACGCCATTTTGCAAGAATTTTACCTGCGAGAGTACAAATTCTATCCGCATCGTCACCCCTTAAACGAAGCACCGACATAGGCCATTTAACAATACCTGCTTCAATCTCGGGGTAATCTTTAAACTCAACCTTTGTTTCCACGGGTGCTTTAGTCATAGCAAAAGTATAATTACCGCCCTGGAAGTGGTCGTGAGTAAGCACCGAACCACCTACGATGGGTAAATCCGCATTGGAACCCACAAAATAATGAGGAAATTTCTTTACAAATTCGAATAATCTTCTGAAGCCGTCCTCAGTTATTTTCATAGGTACGTGCTTTGAATTAAACACAATACTGTGTTCATTATAATAAACGTAGGGTGAATACTGAAAACACCATTTTTCACCGTTTAAATCAAGAGGAATAATTCTGTGATTCTGTCTTGCAGGGTGGTTTACCCTACCTGCATAGCCCTCATTTTCGGGACACAAAAGACATTGGGGATATGAGCTTTGTTTCATAAGAAGTGCCGCTGCAATAGCCTTCGGGTCCTATTCGGGTTTGGAAAGGTCTATTGTAATATCAATATCACCGTATTCGGTAGGTGTTACCCATTTAATATCATTCTTGATTCGGTATTCTCTTATATAATCAGTTTTTTTCGACAAATCATAGTAGTATTCTGTGGCTTTTTCGGGACTTTGTTTATATAAGGAATTGAATTTATTTATTACATCGGACGGACGGGGTGTAAGAACACCCATAATTTTTGTATCCAACAAATCACGATAAACTACGGAATCATTGCAAATTCCCTTTTCACAGGCATAGTCAAGAAGAACGCTGAGCATATCCTGAATTTCTACATCCTCGTAAACCTCGGCATCCGTTTCGATGCTGTCGAGATTTAATACACCCATTATTCCGTTAATTGCCCAGGTTTCATCCAAAATGTCAATAAGACCGTTTTTCTGAGCATATTTTACCAACGACTTTATAGCCGAACTAACTGTCATCTTTTTTCACCCACAGAAAA
This sequence comes from Acutalibacteraceae bacterium, assembly GCA_045592665.1. Taxonomy (GTDB): domain Bacteria; phylum Bacillota; class Clostridia; order Oscillospirales; family Acutalibacteraceae; genus DTU089. Next base: position 9,460 of record JAZNVE010000118.1, on the reverse strand, counting down.
ATAATATTAATCAGTATAATTATAGTTTTTTGCTTACTTTATTGCAAGATATTTACGTCAAAAATATTGAAAATTTATATTAAACAGGCTAAAATATTTTAAAAAGGAGTGAGTTAATTGAGTTTTAATGCACTTAAAGTCAAAAACGATATAGTTCAATGGATAAAAGACTGGTTCGAGATAAACGGTAACGGTTGCAAAGGCGTAGTCGGTATTTCCGGCGGAAAGGACAGTTCCGTAGTTGCGGCACTTTTGGTTGAAGCCCTCGGAAAAGAAAATGTTGTAGGCGTTCTTATGCCCAAAGGCGAACAGTTCGATATAGATGTAAGTATTGCCCTTTGTGAATTTTTAGATATTAAATATTACACGGTAAATATAAATGACGCATATAACGGACTTATGAAAGAGTTGGAAAAAAGCGGTGTACCCATTAACACACAGGCTGTTACTAATCTTCCTCCGCGTATTCGTATGTCCACGGTTTACGCAGTAAGCCAGAGTGTCAACGGCAGAGTCGCTAACACCTGCAACTTATCCGAGGACTGGGTTGGCTACTCAACCCGCTACGGCGACAGTGTGGGTGACTTTTCGCCACTTTCAAAACTCACCGTACAGGAAGTCAAAGAAATCGGCAGAGTGCTTGGTCTTCCCCCGATGTTTGTTGATAAAGTTCCCATTGACGGTCTTTGCGGTAAAACTGACGAGGACAATTTAGGCTTCACCTACGAAACACTCGACAGATATATACGCGAAGGTATCTGCGAAGACGAGGAAATAAAAGCAAGAATTGACCGTCTTCACAGAATAAATCAATTCAAATTAGAGTTAATGCCCATTTTCCCGTACGAACCGTAATAAAAAAGAACAGATTATCCCCTTGATTTTTGCGATAAAAAATCAAGGGGATATTTTTTAATTAACATTTCAAAAACATTTTTTAAAAATCTGAGAAATAATCATATTTTAAAATCCAGACACAAAATTTAAGAAAGAGGTAAAAAAATGAACAAAAAGGACCGCGAATTTATTGTAGAAAAAATCCGTACACAGTACACCGAAAAAACTGATACAGCACTTGATGAAATCAAAAAACTTGACAAAAAGGTTAAAAAACCCGCCAATATTTTTGCTTGCGTTTTCGGCTCCCTTGCCGCAATTATTTTAGGTTGCGGAATGAGTCTTATAATGACTGATATAAACGAATTTTTAGGTATAGCTGATCCTCTTGTTCCCGGTATAATTATCGGTGTTATCGGATTATTTTTTGCAATAATCAATTACCCTGTTTACAAACAAATTCTTACATCGCGTCGTAAAAAATACGCCTCAAAAATCATTGAGTTAAGTGATAAAATAACAAAGGAATAGAGAAAAAGATTATCGAGCTCAAGAAAGTAAATCCGTTTTTTAGATACATTCATAAACAAATCTTTAATATTTTATGCTATAATGTTTTTATAACACTATACAGGAGTGATGGGTTTTGTTTAAAATTCTGATTGTCGAGGACGATAAAAAGCTCAACAAATCCTTTTGCATATTCCTTGAGAACAACGGCTACGATACAGTAGGTTGCCTTAATGCAGAATCAGCATATGATGCCCTATATGAAAATGTATTTGACCTGATAATTTCTGATGTTATGATGCCTGACATTGACGGTTTTGAGTTTGTAAAAACCGTTCGTTCCTTGAATAATGATATTCCGATAATATTTGTAACGGCACGCGAAGACTTCTCTGCAAAGCAAAAAGGGTTCCGTTTGGGTGTTGATGACTTTATGACAAAGCCCGTGGACCTGGAAGAGCTTCTTTTACGAATAGGTGCATTATTAAGACGTGCAAAGATTGCTTCAAATAAAGTTCTTGAAATCGGCTCATTCAGGATGGATATGGATGAGCACACAGCTTACCTCAACGGTGAGGAGATTGCCCTTACCATCAGAGAGTTTGATTTATTATACAAGATGCTGTCTTACCCAAAGAAAACCTTTACCAGAACACAATTGATGGACGAATTCTGGGATGCCGATTCAGAATCAAGCACAAGAACCGTCGATGTTTACATTACTAAACTACGTAGTAAGCTTGCGGATTGTGATGATTTTGAAATTGTCACCGTTCACGGCTTAGGTTATAAGGCGGTGATAAAATGAAAAAAACTTTAATTTCAAAGAATATACGTGTTGTGATTATCTCTTACATCATATTTTTTGCGTTGTTTGCTTTTATTTTATCCTGCTCGTTTTTTCTGTTTTTTAGTAAACTGACTTTAGATACTCAGATGACTCAGGAGCAAATCGGAGCCGCTGCAACCGTAACATTTTTCAATATGTTATTTGTAGCAGCCTTTTTTACGCTTTTTGATATTATCAGACGAAAAATCACCATAGAAAGACCCATAAAACAAATAACTTCCGCTTTGAATAAAATTACCTCAGGTGATTTTGAGGTGCGCTTAAAAGCTACCGCCACCGCACCTAATTTTGCGGAAATTATGGAAACCATAAACACTATGACTCAGGAGCTTTCGGGTGTAGAAACACTGCGAAACGACTTTATTTCCAATGTTTCTCACGAAATGAAAACTCCCCTTGCAGTTATAGGTAATTACGCAACACTTCTGCAGGACCCTGACTTATCCGAAGAAAAGCGAATTGAATACTCTAAAAATATTGCTCAAAGTTCAGGACATCTTGCAGAGCTTATTACCAACATATTAAAACTCAACAAACTTGAAAATCAACAGATTTTCCCGAAAGCAAAACCCTACAACGTCAGCGAGCAGCTTTGCGAATGTCTTTTAGGCTTTGAAAAAACCTGGGAAGATAAAAATATAGAAATTTCAACAGAAATTGAAGATGATGTTTTTATAAACGCGGACAGCGAACTTCTCGCCCTTGTGTGGAACAATATATTATCCAACGCCTTTAAATTCACCGATGACGGCGGAAGTGTTTTTGTTTCACTCAAAGCAGATAAAAATACCGCTATTGTAACTGTAACCGATACCGGTTGCGGTATGACAGCCGAAACAGGAAGCCGAATTTTTGAAAAATTCTATCAAGGTGATACTTCTCACGCTACACAAGGCAACGGCCTCGGTCTTACACTCGTAAAAAGAATAATCGATATTACCAACGGTGAAATATCCGTAAACAGTATTCTAAACGAAGGCAGTACTTTTACTGTCAGAATACCTATGTTATGAAAAAAGATAAAATAAAAAAATATTTTTTTAGTATTCTTTTTCCTCATCCTGTTCTTGCAACGGCAATAATACTCTTATCAATTGTTGCCCTTGTTCTTGTTTTTGTATACAATGCCACCGAAACATTCTTCGCTCCCTTAATATATGCTTTTTCATTTTATGGCTTATGTATATTTACCGCAAGGACAGTCACTACAATAAAAAGTGCACGAAAATATATTAAATCACACAAACACTACACAAAAATATCAAAGGACAACGAATTTAAAACCCGCCTTTCTATGAAAACGGGGATGATAATAAATCTCCTGTTTGCTGTTTTCAAATTGGTAACGGGTCTCTGGTTTCAATCAGGATGGTTTGTGCAAGTGGCGGTTTATTACTTTGTTTTAATCATAATCCGTTTTGTACTTGTTATGAAGGATTCCAAAGCCCTCGGAAGCAACAAAGAATTACGCATCCATCAATGGAAAACTTACCGTCTTTGCGGAATATTGTTATTCCTTTTAAATGCAACAATTTCCGTTATGGTCATAAGGGTTATATGGCAAAACAAAGGCTTTTCATATCCCGGTTTTATTATTTATGCCATGGCGGCATACACTTTTTATCGGTTTATAATAGCAATAATCAAACTTGTTAAAAGTAAAAACCTTAATCCCATCCTTTTATCTGCAAAGGCACTTGATTTATCAATTGCTCTTATGTCAATGTTTTCTTTACAAACCGCAATGCTTACCTCTTTTGGCGGTGAAACACCCGAAGAAACGCGATTATTCCTTAACGCTTTTACCGGCATCGCCGTATGTGTTGCAATAGTTTGCATTGCCATTATAATGATTTTTAAATCAAACCGACAAATCAAAAACATTTCTTTCTTACGGGAGGAAAACCAATGAATAATAATGAATTCCAATATACATACTCTTCGTCACAAAAAAAAGAATTAAAAAAACTAAGGGAAAAATATATCCCCACATCAGAACACACGGATAAAATGACACTTCTCAGAAAGCTTGATAAACAAGCTGAAAAACCGGGAACGATTGCAGCACTGATTATGGGTATAATAGGTGCACTTGTTTTAGGGGTAGGTATGGTATGCGTTATGGTATGGACTACATACTTCGTACCGGGCATATTTATAGGTATTGCGGGAATTCTGATACTTTCACTGGCTTTCCCTGTTTACAAAAAAATTACCGCAAAAAAACGAAAAGCCATTGCACCCGAGATACTGCAACTCATAGAAGAATTGGATAAATAAATATAGCAACACGGAACCGGAAATTTTCGGTTCCGTGTTTTTATTAGCCTTATATATCCCTGTTAACACCTATGATTCATTTTAAAATCGGTTTATCAATTAAAGCAACTGCGTTCTTGTTAGTTCCTTCAAGTTCAAGAACTACAATTTCATTTTCATCTTTAAGGAACACACCGGGAAGGTACAATGTATACTGAGGTCCACCCTTAATAAATCTGCCGAGGTTAAAGCCGTTAATGTAAACAATTGCATTACCGAAACCGCGCATATCCACGAAGGTATCGAGTTTTTTATCCGCTTTGAAGGTTGCTTTCATAAAACAGGGGTAGTTTTTGTGGCTATTTTTATAAGAAATCGCGGGAGCCGTATCAAGTTCCATACAGTAAACATCCCAATCCACAATAGCCTGACCCTCAATATAAATTTCATCAAGACCTTTTCTGTCATAGATACGACGTGCATAGTTTATTCTGCCGAAAGCCTGAACGAGCACATCAATTTTAATCTCACCGTTAAAAGCCTCAATAGGAACAGAAAAGCCTTCGTCAAAAACATCCTTACCTTTAAGCTTTGCTCGGTTATAAATATGCTTTAACTCACCGTTTATATAGACGTACGCTATATCGTGAACACCGAAAGCATTCAGTTTTGAGTCCCGATAGTTACCCTTTAAAGTGGTACTGTAAAGAATGAGTCCGCTATTCTGACCGTAATGCTCCATATAATGAGGAATATGGGACTTTTTATGTACAGCGAATTTTTTATACACACTCTTCAAATCCGCAAATTCGGTGAAATTAACCTTTCCGATTTTTTGGGTTTTGGCATCCTCGGGAAGTTCAGGAAGCTCCTTGCCCAACTGTTTTTTCATTCGTTCTCTTAAAACGAAGTATTTTTCGGTATATCCGCCATACTCATTAAGAGGTGCACCGTAATCGTAGCTTGTAGTAGTGGGACAATAGCGGTCATAGTAGTTTGCACCGGAGGAAAAACCGAAGTTTGTACCACCGTGGAACATATATAAATTGAAGTTGGCATCCTCTTTAAAGAAACCGTCAAGACTTCTGCCCAAGGATTCCTCCGCATTATCTGTATGGTGCTTTGTACCCCAACGGTCAAACCAACCGCACCAATGCTCACCGCACATCAAAGGTTTATCCGGTTGTAATAATTTCAAATCATCAAATCGATGCTCGTTGTAACCGCCCAAGTTTGCAACCATCCAATCCTCGGGTATACCACCACCAGAGAAGAAATATCTGTCCTCTCCGTCGGAGGTGAAAAGCTGAATATCCACACCCAGCTCCCGCATAAGATCGCGAAGCCAATAAAGATATTTTTTATCCCTGCCGAATGAGCCATATTCATTTTCAACCTGCATTGCGATAATTTTACCACCGTTTGTTTCAAGGTAGGGCACAAGCTTGGGAATAAGCACCCTAAAGAAATCTTCAACGGCTTTTATGTAGGTTTTATCCCAACAACGGAGTCGTATATTTTTATCTTTTAAGAGCCATGCGGGAAGACCGCCAAAATCCCATTCTGCACAAATATAGGGACCCGGACGAACAATAACATATAAGCCGAGATTTTGAGCAGTTTCTACGAATTTTACTATATCAAGCATTCCCTCAAAATTAAACTGACCTTTTTTAGGCTCGTGAAAATTCCAAGGGACATATGTTTCAACAGTATTAAGTCCCGCGGCACGAAGCTTTAAGAGTCTATCCTCCCAATACTCCTGTGGTATTCTGAAATAGTGCATTGCACCCGAATAGATGTGAAATTCCTCACCGTCCATATAGAACTTTCTGTTTTTCATTTGAAGCATAATTAATTCTCCTTATTTATCTCTTCAAGAGCTGTTTTTAATTTATCGGGACAACGCGTGGTAATATTATCCGGTCCATAGGAAAGAATTTGATAAATTTCCATTTCATTATTCACTGTCCATATTGACACAAGTAAACCGTTTTCGTGAAACACATCAACCAATTCCTGAGTAGCGTTATCCTTGTTAAAATTTATACCTACTGCACCACATTTTTTTACTTTTGCCACAAGTGATTGAAGATATTCTTCGCTTTGCTTCGTAGGTGGTAAAACATCTACATTAAGATAATATTGAACGTTGGGGCATTTTTTCTTAACATCTGCCACATCGCTTTCTTCAATACCTGTAAAAAAAATTCGGTCAAGAACGCCCGTTTTTTCAGCTATAATCGGGACTTTTTCCAAATACTCTGTGCTTTTAACATCCACATTAACCTTTAAACCGTCATACTCTTTAACTTTCAAAAAGGCTTCTTCAAGAGTGACCTCGGCACCACCCGGTTCATCGTGGGCAAGCACGGGAGTTCCTCTATAATACTGCAAATCAAATTCAACTATACTCGCACCGTACTGAACACCCACATCAATAGATTCTAAAGAATTATCCTTTGTGTCAAGACAACCTGTGTGCGCCGTATATGTAAACCGGTCATTTATTTTTATCGGTCTGTTTTTATATTCATTAGTTTTATAATTAATCATAAAAGCCACCCCAAAAATCACACAAAACACGACACTCACGCACACAGCAAGGGCTATAATTTTTCTGTTTTTCATTTTTATTCCTCATTTTAAATTTCTGTTTTATATTATAACCTTTTTCATCCGCAAAAACAAACATTTAAACAAAAAACGGCAACTATAACAAAGGCTTTGCTTTTTATTTGTTGCAGTTGCCGAATATTTCAATTTATGCTATTGAAAATACACTTTAAAACTGATACACTATTATCGTTAGAGTGGTGAAAAAATGAAAAAAGAAAGAATACAAAAAACAGTCCTCACGGCGGTATTTTTAAGTGTAGGCCTTGTTCTCCCCTTCTTAACGGCACAAATACCCCAAATCGGTGAGCGTTTATTACCTATGCATATACCCGTATTTCTATGCAGTCTTATTTGCGGTTGGCAATACGGTGCAGTTTGCGGTTTAATACTTCCCCTTTTACGCTCATTTCTCTTTGGTATGCCCGAGTTATACCCCTCGGCATTTTCAATGGCAATTGAATTACCCGCTTACGCCATTATCTGCGGTCTTATTTACCTGTGTTTTAAAAATAAAAATCTTGTTGCAATATACATTTCACTTATAAGCGCAATGCTTGGCGGTCGAGTGGTTTACGCCATAGTTCAAGCCTTTATATTAGGTCTTGGCGAAGATGGTTTTACACTTTCGATATTTATAACAAAAGCATTTGTAAGACCATTCCCCGGTATAATTCTTCAATTAATTCTTATTCCGTCAATTGTATTTGCACTAAACAAACTAAAGAAAAAGCTTTTTAAATAAATCAAAGAAAAAGGCAATGGCTTTTCGCCATTGCCTTTTAGTTATATTATACTCTTTCCACTGAGATAACTACGCTTTCGCCGTTAATATCCCATTTCTTTGCGTTTGCACCTTCATCGCCGAGGGCAATAGAATCTGAAAGAACAACTGTTGAAATAGCTGCTTCATTTTTCTTAGCAATGTCATAGAGCTTTTCGTTACCTGTTAATGTAACGTTAATTCTGTCCATAACATTGAAATCAGAATCCTTACGCATTGTCTGAATCTTACTGATAAGCTCTTTTACGAAACCTTCTTCAATAAGTTCGGGTGTAAGCTCTGTATCAAGAGCAACTGTAACACCCCTGTCGGAAACGGTGAACACTCCCTCTTTCTGCTTTGTTTCAAGAAGAATATCTTCGGGAGCAAGTTCAACATCACCACTTGCGAGATTGAGAACAAGCTTACCCTCTGCATCAAGAGTTGCTTTAGCAGATGAATCAAGTTCTGCAAGAGCATTTCTGATTTCGCCTAACTGTTTACCGTATTTCGGACCAAGAGTACGAAGCTGGGGTTTGAAGATATATGAAACGAAGCTTGATGCATCCTCAACGAAATCTACATTCTTAACGTTAAGCTCGTCACGGATAATATCAATAAAGTAGCCTTCAACCTTCTTTTCGCTCTGAACGTACATTGTGCTCAGAGGCTGACGGTTCTTCATATTTGAACCGTTTCTTGCAGCTCTGCCGAGAACAACAATATCAACAACCTCATCCATATTCTTTTCGAGTTCAACGTCGATACGGTTTTCCTCAACCTCAGGGAACATACAAAGATGTACGCTTTCGGGAGCGGATTTATCAATATTGCAAACAAGGTTTCTGTAAATTGACTCTGCCATAAAGGGAATCATGGGTGCTGCGGCTTTTGCAGTTGTAACAAGAGCAGTATAAAGGGTCATATAAGCTGCTGTTTTGTCATCGGTTTCACCCTGTACCCAATATCTTTCTCTACCGCGACGAACGTACCAGTTACTCATTTCGTCGGTGAATTCTTGAAGTGCCTTTGCCGCCTCGGGAATACGATAATTAGCAAGGTTTGTATCAACGGTTTTTACCATGGAGTTAAGCTTTGAAAGAAGCCATTTATCCATTACGGTAAGTTTACAATCGTCAAGATTATATTTAGTGGGGTCAAATTTATCAATATTTGCATAGAGTACATAGAATGCGTAAGTATTCCAGAGTGTACCCATAAATTTACGCTGACCTTCAACAACGGCTTTACCGTGGAAACGGTTGGGAAGCCAAGGAGCGGAGTTAGTATAGAAATACCAACGGATAGCATCCGCACCATAACTCTGAAGTGCATCAAAGGGGTCAACTGCGTTGCCCTTGGATTTACTCATCTTCTGACCGTTTTCATCCTGAACGTGACCGAGAACGATAACATTCTTATAAGGAGCTTTGTTGAAAATAAGTGTAGAAATAGCAAGGAGTGAATAGAACCAACCACGGGTCTGGTCAACTGCCTCGGAAATGAAGTCTGCAGGGAACTGTGACTCGAAAAGCTCTTTGTTCTCAAAGGGATAATGGTGCTGAGCAAAGGGCATTGCACCTGAGTCAAACCAACAGTCTATAACTTCGGGAACACGGTGCATT
>JAZNVE010000117.1:0-14190 GCA_045592665.1 Acutalibacteraceae bacterium | reverse complement strand
TCTTATTTAATCTGAGTACCTGCAGGAACACAGTCGGGGAGGAATACTACCTGGCATCCGCAAGCACCGTTTGTTGCCGCGAGGAGCATACCGTTACTCTGTACGCCTGAGAATCTTGCGGGTTCAAGGTTTGCAACAACGATAATCTTTTTACCGATAAGCTGTTCGCAAGTGTACTCGCTCTTGATTGATGAAACGATAACTCTGTTTTCGCCGCTACCGTCATCAAGGGTGAGTTTAAGGCAGCTGTGAGATTTTCTGATTTCCTGTGCTTTTACGATTTCGCAAACTCTCAAATCAAGTTTGTCAAAGTAATCAATGGAAATCTGTTCTTCTTTAAAGGGAACGAAAGCATCAGCTTCGCCGTAAACGTGCTTGTCCTCGTTTATTTCTTCTACCTGAGCCTTTGCATCTTCTTCAGCTTTTGCTTCCTCGGCAGTTTTCTCGTAAGAGAAATCAAGAAGACCAACATATTTCTGAGGGTCAATTGCGTAGAGGAAAAGGTAAAGACGAGGACCTTTTTCCTTATCGATAAGAAGTTTATAAATATTCTTGAAGAATGTACCCTGTAAAGCCTTAAGTGCCTTTTCGTCAAGGTCGCCGCCGTTGATTTCCTTCGGAATAGCGTAGAGCTTTTTGTTGAGTTCGTCAAGGTTGTATCCGCCCTTTGAAATGAACTCGAAAAGAGCCTTAACTTCCGCTTTCTGGGTCTCATCAAGAGTTTCGTAAATTTCCCAGTTTCTGTATTCTCTGAGTCTGTTTACCTGGTCGGGTGCGCAGTTTTCGAGCCAGTATTTAGCCTTATCAAGTCTTGCGCCGAACTGTTCGTGCTTGTAGGGTGTACCGATTTTTTCAAAAACCGTTTCAAGCATGGGAACATTGAAGTCAACAACGCTACCGAGCTGAACGAGTAAGCTCATGGGAACTGTATCAAGAACTCTGTCACCAACGGTGGTGTTGTACATAATATCCTTCTGTGCTTCGTTTGCAGTACCGTCCTTAACGGCGTTGTACATTTTGTCGAACTCAAAGTACTGTCTTAAAATACCGTCATCAAAGCAGAAGTCGAATGCCTTGAGGGGTTCGGTTTTTGAGTAAAGCCAGAGAATAACTTCGGGCTCGTAGATTTTAAGAAGTGTTTCAGGTGTAAGGTTAAGACCGGATGAACCTGACATCTTACCGGTTGTACCCTTGATACCGATGAACTCGTAACCCTGGAAGAGGGGAGGCTCGTAACCAAAGATTTTCTTTGCGATATCTTTACTTGTGTCGTAACTACCGTGGGGACTTGCGTGGTCCTTTCCGCCGGGTTCGAAGTCAACGCCTTCGTACATCCAACGCATGGGCCAGTCAATTTTCCAAGCGAGTTTGCAGTTGAAGTCTGTTGTGAAATCAAAACTACCCTTGTGACCACAAGCGCAGGTGTATTCAGCCTTTGTGCAATCGTCGGAAAGAGAAACAATTTTAGTTGTATCCTTACCGCATTCGGAGCAATAAATGCTTACGGGGTAGTAATTTTCTCTTTCACCCTCCTGAACGGGCTGTGTACGGTGAGAAGCAAGAATATCAAAAATCTCGCCACGTTTTTTAAGTGAATGAAGAATGTGTTCGGTGTATTTACCGCTTCTGTACATTTCTGCCTGATGGCGGTAGTCCATATCAATACCGAATTTTACAATTGAACGCTCGAATTCGTGTTCGAAATATTCGGCATAAGTTTTTTCTTCAGTATCAAAGGGGTTTTTAACGTCAACATAGGGGCAACCGATGTACTTTTCCATATCGTCGTCAATAGCCGCAACGTTAACGGGAACTTTTCTCATACGGTCAAACTCGTCCCATGAGAAAAGGAGCTTTGCTTTTTTGCCTTTTTTGATAAGGGCACGAACTACAAAGTAACTTGTAGCGATATCACGGAAGTTACCTATATGAATAGAGCCGGAGGGGCTTATGCCCGCCGCACAGACATATTCTTCTTTATCGGGATTTCTTCTGATAATGCGGTCTGCAATCATTTCTGACCAATGCATAAAATCACTCTCGTTTCAAAATATAATACATAATTTAACAGTCTATCATTTTACAATAAAGAGAGATTTATGTCAAGAAGTATAAAAGAAAAAAGCAGACCACAAAAGAAAAACAATAAACGGAAAGGTGCTCAATCAACCGATGTTGATTTTATAAATATGCAAAAACGGTATCCCGTAATGTTGATTTATTCAGGTTTGTATATGTTTTGAACAAAATTTCAAATAATTCTTTAGTTTTTTATTGACTTTTGCCAAAAAATCCTTTATTTTAAAGTTAAGATATATAATATCTATTCCAATTAAAGGAGGCTTGTATATGGATAAATTACCATTACTCTTACTTGATAACAGCAATATGATTACAGCTCTCAATGAGGGCGAATTCCAATGTAGCAATCTTACTTTTGAAGAAGCACAATGTTTGTTGGATGCTCACAGTGAAGATGAGGTTGTTCGTTGCTTCTCGAACCCGGATATTGAAAACGTTATTTTAAATCACATCGGTGCAGCTAAAAAAGACTATCCTTACAAGCGCATACGGAATATGTATCCCAAGCAGGATGCAATTGTTTTTAAGCTTTACATTACCCCGTCTGAAACTCAACCCATAATCAAAGCTGATGATGGAGTTGAAGCCAAAAAAATACAAAATGTGTATGTTTATTGCCAATATCTTAAAAGAATAAAATAGGCTGACGGTACATAAGACGGGCGATAGTTTTTTATATTACCCGGTGATAGATAATCAAAGGACATACCCAAGGGTGACCGTTTTTTGGTACGCCCTTGGGTAAAGCTTTGTCTGTATATGAAAAAGGAACAAATATGCACTGTTTTTGCAAGCGATTTTCTAAAATGAGTTTGAATATAATCTGTTGATTATTGAAGTTTTTTGTGATATAATCAACAACTGATATGATAATAAGCATTTGAAGGGATGGTATGGATGAAAAATACCGAAAAATCAATGGAAAAGCTTGTTGCTCTTTGCAAGGGCAGAGGTTTTGTTTACGCAGGCAGCGAAATTTACGGCGGTCTTGCAAACACTTGGGATTACGGACCCCTTGGTGTTGAGCTTAAAACAAACATAAAAAACGCTTGGCGCAAAAAATTTATTCAGGAAAATCCCTACAACGTAGGTCTTGACAGCGCAATTCTTATGTATCCCCAGACCTGGGTTGCATCAGGTCACCTTGGCGGTTTCTCTGACCCCCTTATGGACTGCCGTGAGTGTAAAACACGCCACAGAGCAGATAATCTTATTGAGGATTTTGACGGCACTAATGTTGCAGGTTGGTCAAATGAACAGATGATGGATTACATCAAGGAAAAGGAAATTGCTTGTCCTCAGTGCGGTAAGCATAACTTCACCGATATCCGTCAGTTCAACCTTATGTTCAAAACTTTCCAGGGTGTTACAGAGGATAGCAAAAACGAACTCTATCTTCGTCCTGAAACTGCACAGGGTATTTTTGTAAACTTTGCAAATATTCAGCGTACAACAAGAAAGAAAGTTCCTTTCGGTGTTGCTCAGATTGGTAAATCCTTCCGTAACGAAATTACTCCCGGTAACTTCATTTTCCGCGTAAGAGAATTTGAACAGATGGAGCTTGAATTCTTCTGCAAACCCGGTACTGACCTTGAGTGGTTCGAGTATTGGCGTGGTTTCTGCCGTGACTGGCTCTACTCCCTCGGCATTAAGGAAGAAAACCTCAGACTCCGTGACCACGACCCCGAAGAACTTTGCTTCTACTCAAAAGCAACAACTGACTTTGAGTACCTTTTCCCCTTTGGTTGGGGCGAACTCTGGGGCGTTGCGGACAGAACTGACTACGACCTTACTCAGCATATCAATACATCGGGTAAGAGCCTTGACTACTTTGATCCCGAAACAAATGAGAGATATATCCCTTATGTTATCGAGCCTTCTCTCGGTGTTGAAAGACTTTTCCTCACAATCCTTACAGAGGCTTACGATGAAGAGGTCGTTGATGCTGAAAAGAACGACACGCGTGTTGTTCTCAGACTTCATCCTACACTTGCACCCTTCAAATGTGCAGTCCTTCCTCTTTCAAAGAAACTCAATGAACAGGCAACAGAAGTATTCACAGCTCTTTCAAAGAAATTCAATGTTGAATATGACGATGCAGGTTCAATCGGTAAAAGATATCGCCGTCAGGACGAAATCGGTACACCCTTCTGTATCACTTACGACTTCGACAGCGTTGAAGACGGTTGCGTAACAGTGCGTGACAGAGATACAATGGAGCAGGTTCGCCTTCCCATTGCAGAGCTGGAAAAATATATAGAAGAAAAGATTGCATTCTGATAAAAAATCCTCCCGATTTTCGGGAGGATTTTTTTGAAAATGCAAAATTCAAAATGCAGAATGCAAAATTTAGGGGCACTTCGTGCCGATTATAAATTAAGTTGTTGTAACGCGAAGCCTCGCCCTCCTGCGTCAGGAGGAGGGGGGGACCACCGTCAGGTGGTGGGAGGTCCTATCATCCCATTTTTGCGAAGCAAAAAAGGGAGGGGGACCGCCTTGTGTCAAGATGTTTTTTGGTTTTGCCTTTAAGCGTACCTAAAACTTAAAATTATAATACAGTTTATCGGAGCGGTGGTGGGTAGTTCTCTTTCCGTTATCCTTACGTTGAATATAATAACAACAAATTACTCCGCTCGTATCGAATCAAAAAATTCATTGTATTTACTGCTCCACTTTTGTATGTCCTGCAAGGTGTACTTGGTTGGAAATGAGGCTTCTGTAACTGTAAATCTGCCCAGCCACACGGCGACATTTGAAATGATGCCTTTGAGTACGGTGTTATCCTTTACGAGCTTAAGCTTATCTTTTATTGTAGTAAGACCCTTTGCATTTAAAACAGCATCAAGCCTTTCTTCCATTAGCTTGGCAACTTCTTCGGTGGAAATAATATTTTGTTTTATAAGCTCGTTCGCCTGATCTGCGGTCATATAGGGCAAAATGTTTTTTATAATTGCAGTTCTGCACGCAGAAAAGCCTATTTCTTTATAAAATTGCTTTTGATATCCCCAGAGCACATCTGCATCGTAACGGCACAGTTTATCATTCATAATACACCGTGCGAGAATTGTTCCTGCTATGAGAGAATAGGCTATGCCTGAGCCTGTTGCGGAGTAGGTCATAAATGCACTGTCGCCAACTGCTGCATAGCCGTCCGCTACCAATACCCCAAGGGGATGGCAGACCGGAATTGCCGCATATTCGCCTCCTTGGAGCATCTCGGTTCCCATATGGGGGTTTTCTTCGTGGAGTGTCCTCATAATTTCAAGGATTTCATCCCTTTCTGGTTTATGAAAACGGGCAATTAATAAATCAACCCTGTCCTCCTCGGTAACAAGCCATGTCAGCCCTACGGTACCGTCATCACGCAGATACACGTTGTAAGGTGTTTCGGGCTCGGGGGCATCGGGTATTTTGTTGAAGTAAGCCCTGTATGAGTTGAGAACTTCGTAATTTTTTATTTCGCGGTTTACACACAGATAATCGGGAAGTCCGTTTCTTACAGGGGAATAGACACCGCAGGAGTCAATGATCAAATCACCATAAAAATCCTGATGGGTGGTTTTAATTCCGCAAACCCGGTTGCCTAACAAAATGGGAGAAGTTATTTCCACTCCGAAAAAGAATTGAATTCCCGCTTTCTCACATAAATCAATAAGCATATTAATAAGAAATTTTCGATCAATGGAAATAGATTCCTCTTCCGGAGGCGGTAATGTAAAGGGTGTGACGCCCTTTTCCTTGGGTATAAATGTTATGGCATTTCTCACGGTTTTACAGTTTTCAGGTATGGGTATACCCGCATATATAAAAGCACTTTTTTTAACAGCGTCGCTTTGGGGCATACCGAGTTTTTCTTTTTCTTTTCTCTCGAAAACCAATACTTCGTGACCTGCTTCAGCGAGTTTTATTGCCGCAACTAAACCGCCGTGTCCCGCACCTGCCACAATGATTTTTGACATAAAAATCCCCCTCCATCAAAAAGTTTAAAAGAATGTTTTTGCTTCTATTATAGGACTTTATATATAAAATATATCATAAAAGTAAAATAAATACAAATTATTACACGAAAGATTTTCAAAAAACACTTGAAAAATATAATAATATATGGTATATTCCCATTGTACGAATATGAACACGAGTGAGAGCAGGGCAACCTGCTCTCATATTTATTGTTAAAAAAACCATAATAAGTTCATTCAAAAAGTATAATAAAAGAGGTGCTGATTTGGCTAAGAACACAGTTTCACTTGTATGGGATATTGCTGAGCCCATTGCTGAGGAATTAGGGCTTATCCTTTGGGATGTCTTATTCGAAAAAGAGGGTGCAAACTATTATCTCAGAATTATTATTGATAAAGAAGAAGGCGTAGGTATTGACGATTGTGTCAATATGAGCCACGCTCTTGACGGTCCCCTTGATAAAGAAGACCCCATTGACCGTCAGTATAATCTTCAGGTGTCATCACCCGGCATCGAAAGAAAACTCACCCGTCCCTTCCACTTTGACTACGCAATGGGTGAAAAGGTTATCCTTAAACTCATAAGACCCTGGGAAGGCAAAAGGGAATTCAAAGGCGTACTTGTGGATTATACGGAAAAAGGCGATGTTACAATCGCTTTTGATGATGAAAATACAATGACAGCCGAGAAGAAGGAAATTGCTTGGGTAAAGTTAGATGATTTCAGTTTTTAAATTCAAATATTGAGCAACTGACTTGATTTAATTCACTTGACGTACCTTTGTACGCCTGCGTTCATTAAATCGGCGTCATTCATCCCAATCTTTGAATTTAGGTCAATTGTGACTTTGAGTATTCAAAGTTTTTAATATGGTAAAAATTAACTTCAATATATATCGAAAGGAATGGTAAGAAAAATGGCAAGAAAAGCGGCAAAGCCCACTAACCAGAACAAAGAATTTTTTGAAGCAATTAATTTGCTCGAACAGGAGAGAGGTATTCCGGCAGATTACCTTCTTGAAAAAGTTTGTGCAGCAATTATTACATCCGTCAGACGTGAATACGGCGGTGAGGATGTTGTTTTTGTTGATTGTAATCCCGAAAAGAGTGAATTAAGAGTATACCTCAGAAAAACTGTTGTTGAAGAAGTTCAGAATAACTTCACAGAGATTCTTCCCGAGGAAGCAAAAAAATACAACAAAAATGCCCTTGTTGGTGACATTGTTGAAATTCCTCTTGAAACAAAGCAGTTCGGCAGAATTGCGGCAACCACCGCAAAGAACGTTATCCGCGGTGATATCCACGATGCTGAAAGAGGCCTTATGCTCAGAGAGTTTGAGTCAAAACAGAAAGAGCTTGTTACAGGTAAGGTTCAGAGTATTGACCCCCAGACAGGTAATGCTACTCTTGAAATCGGTAAAGCGGTTGTTGTTCTTCCTAAATCAAGACAGCTTCCCGACGAGGTTCTTAAAGAAGGTCAGCTTGTAAAGGTTTATATCGAAGGTGTTAAGGATACACCCAAGGGCCCCAAGGCTATGATTTCAAGAACACACTCGGGTCTTGTTAAGAGACTCTTTGAAACTGAAGTTCCCGAAATATATGACGGAATCGTTGAAATTAAATCTGTTGCCCGTGAGGCAGGCTCAAGAACAAAAATCGCAGTTGTTTCCAAAGACGAAAATGTTGACCCCATCGGTGCTTGTATCGGTCCCAAGGGTACTCGTGTCGGAACAATTGTTGAATCATTGGGCGGCGAAAAAATTGATATTGTAGTTTACGATGAAGACCCTGCAAAGTTTATTGCGGCGGCACTTGCTCCTGCTGATGTTCTCCTCGTAGAAATCGACGAGGAAAAAGAAAATGCCTGTCATGTAACTGTTCCCGATACACAGCTTTCACTTGCTATCGGTAACAAGGGTCAGAATGCCCGTCTTGCCGCAAGACTTACCGGCTGGAAAATAGATATTAAACCCGAAAGCGGTTTCTATATTCCTCAGAATTCGTGAGGTCATTATGGCAGAGAAAAAAACACCAATGAGAAAATGTCTGGGTTGCAATGAAATGAAACCCAAAAAAGAACTTATCCGTGCGGTTAAAAGTCCTGAAGGCGAAATAAGCCTTGACTTAACCGGAAAAAAATCGGGCAGAGGCGCATATATTTGCCCTGATAAAGGTTGTTTTGATAAAGCGCGAAAAGGTAAACGACTTGAACGTGCCCTTGAAACAAAAATTCCCGAAGCGGTTTATGACGAGATGCTCAAAGAATTAAACTGACCGGGCAAAGTTGAAAGGACTGTGACAAAATTGAATAAAAAAGATGCGATGGGTTTTTTAGGCATCTGCCGTAAAGCGGGTAAGCTTTTATGCGGTCACGATGTTGTTAAAGAATCAATAATTTCATCTCAGGCGCAACTTGTTATATTGTCTTCGGATGCCTCCGAAAGATTAGAAAGAGAAATGCGCCACGCGTGTACTTATAACGGAAAAAATATTCCTGTTCTGCGTACTGCTTTTACAATGGATGATTTTGGCGCAGCCACGGGTAAAAAAGCAGCAGTTTTTTCCGTTACGGATACCGGATTTGCAACCAATATACTTCATAAATTCGGGGAGGAATAAGATGATAACTAAATATAAAGTTAATGAAGTCGCAAAAGACTTCGGTTTACAGACTAAAGATGTTACAGAAACACTTGCAAAGTTTTTTAATGAACCTAAAAAATCACAGACAGCTCTTGATACAAAGGAGCTTGACGTGCTTTTCGATGTACTTACTCAGGAAAACTCCGTAAGTGATTTTAATGCATATTTTGCTATGCAGAAAAAAGAAGAAGAGGCTCCTAAAAAAGAAGAAAAGAAAGAGCCTAAGAAAACAGAAAATAAAGAATCTCAGAAAAAGGCACCTCAGAAAAAAGAGGATAATAAAGCTCAGCCGCAGAAAAAACAGGAAAAGGCAACAGATTCTAATAAAAACAAGAACGAAAAAGTAAATAATAAAAAGGCCGACAATAAAAAAGCGGAGGAAAAGAAGCCCGAGCAGAATCAACCTAAAAAGCACGGCGAAAGCACCCTTAATCCCTTTAAGAAACACGAAAAGAAAAATGACGGCCCCATGCAGTCAAGAACAAAGGGTGAAAGACGTACTATCGACACAAGAGCCGAGGATATTCAGCTTGATAAGTACAACGAAAAGTACGAAAACATTGCTCCCGTTCATTCAATTAATGACAATGTTCAGACTAAGCAGAAATTAAAACAGAAGAGTCAGCAATACAGAAAACAACAGGGTATGCGCTCCAAACGTAAGGAGAGCGAGGCAGAAAGATTAAAGAGAATCGAAGCTGAAAGAGCAAAGAAAACTCTTGTAATCACTGTCCCCGAAGAAATCACCGTTGGCGACCTTGCAGCAATGCTTAAGAGAACCGCTGCCGAGGTTATCAAAAAGTTATTCTCCTTGGGTATGATGGCAACTGTTAACCAGGTTATCGACTATGATACTGCTGAAATCGTTGCAACAGAACTTGGTGCAAAGGTTAAAAAAGAAGTTGTTGTTACTATTGAGGACAGAATTATTGACGACCACGAGGATAATGAAGAGGACCTTCTTCCCAGAAGTCCCGTTGTTTGCGTTATGGGTCACGTTGACCACGGTAAAACATCACTTCTTGATGCTATTAAAAACACATCAGTTACCGAAACTGAAGCGGGCGGTATTACTCAGCACCTTGGTGCATACAGAGTAAATCTTAACGGTCAGGATATCACCTTCCTTGATACTCCCGGTCACGCTGCCTTTACTGCAATGCGTGCCCGTGGTGCTATGGCAACAGATATTGCAATTCTTGTTGTTGCCGCTGATGACGGTATTATGCCCCAGACAATTGAGGCTATTAACCACGCTAAAGCCGCGGGTGTTTCCGTTGTTGTTGCTATTAACAAAATGGATAAACCCGACGCTTCACCCGATAAGATTATGCAGCAGCTTACTGAGCACGAGCTCATTCCCGAGGAATGGGGCGGTGATGTTATCTGTGTTCCCGTTTCTGCAAAAACAAGAATGAACATTGATACACTTCTTGAATCAGTTCTTCTCGTAGCAGAAATGAAGGAGCTTAAGGCTAACCCCAACCGTGCAGGTAAGGGTATTGTTATTGAAGCTAAGCTCGACAAGGGCCGTGGTCCCGTTGCAACTCTTCTTGTTCAGAACGGTACAGTTAAATCGGGTGACATTATCGTTGCAGGTACTGCTGTTGGTCGTGTCCGTGTTATGACTGACGACAAGGGCAGAAAAGTTAACGAAGCAGGTCCCTCTGTTCCCGTTGAAATTACAGGTCTTGCAGAAGTTCCCATCGGTGGCGACCAGTTTGACTGCGTATCCGATGAAAAGCTTGCCCGTGAGCTTGTTGAGCAGAGAAAGACTCAACAGAAGGAAGAAGAGTTCCGTTCAATGCAGAAGGTTACTCTTGATAACTTGTTCGATTCAATTAACGCAGGTTCTCTTAAAGACCTTAATATTATTGTTAAAGCAGACGTTCAGGGTTCAGTTGAAGCCGTTCGTCAGAGCCTTGAAAAACTTTCCAACGAAGAAGTTCGTGTTAAAGTTATCCATGGTGGTGTTGGTGCAGTTAACGAATCCGACGTTATGCTCGCAAACGCATCAAATGCACTTATTGTCGGTTTCAACGTTCGTCCCGACTCAGTTGCCGAAACTCATGCAGAGCGTGACGGTGTTGAAATGAGAATGTACAGAGTTATTTACGATTGTATCGAAGAAGTTGAAGCAGCCATCAAGGGTATGCTCGCTCCCAAATTCCGTGATGTTGAAATGGGTAAAGCCGAAGTACGTAACGTATTTAAGCTTTCAAGTGCCGGTACAATTGCAGGTAGCTATGTTATCGACGGTAAAATTACAAGAAACTCTAAAATCCGTGTTGTGCGTGACGGTATCGTTATTTTTGAAGATGAAATTGCTTCACTTAAGCGTTTCAAAGACGACCAGCGTGAGGTAGCAACAGGCTACGAATGCGGTATCGGTCTTAACAAATTCAATGATATCAAAGAGGGCGATATTCTCGAAGCATACATTGTTGAGGAGTATAAAGACTAATAGGAGAATTTATGGGAACATACAGACAAAACAGAACCGCTGAGGATATCAGAAGGGAAATTGCAACCATCGTCAGAGAGTTGAAAGACCCCCGTATATCTGACCATCTTATCAGCGTTGCCCGTGCCGAAGTGGCTTCCGACTCATCTTATGTAAAAGTGTATATTAGTGCCGTTGAGGGTATTGATGTGGCAAAGGGTGCGGCTAAAGCCCTTACAGGTGCTACGGGTCTTGTAAGACGTGAAGTGGGCAAACGCCTCGGACTTCGCAAAACTCCCGAAATTAAATTTGTAGCGGATGATTCTATCGAATACGGTATGAACATCGTCAAAAAGTTAGAGGAAATTTCCTCGAATAATAACGACTGAGTGGATAGTATGGTTATTGATAGAAATGAATGTTTAAAGCTTTTGAGAGAGAATGAGGAATTCCTTGTTCTCTCCCACGAGCATCCTGACGGTGATACTCTCGGCTCCGCCTTTGCTCTTTGTGAAATTCTCAGAATTATGGGTAAAAAAAGAGCATTTATGTGCAGTGACGAAATTTCTTCGGATTTTAATTTTATGACGGAGGGTTTTACTCCCGATACTGTTGAAAATCCGTTTATAATTGCCGTTGATGTGGCAGATGTTAAACTTCTCGGAAAAATCGGTGAACAATATGGGGATAAGGTGGATTTATGTATTGACCATCACTTGTCCAACACATATTATGCAAAGTATAATCTGGTTGAGGACAGAGCCGCCACTTGCGGAATTATTTATGAAATAGCCAAGGATTTGGGTATTGAAACCAACCGATATTTCAGGAATTGCATATATACGGGTATTTCTACTGATACGGGTTGCTTCAGGTATCAGAATGTAACGCCCGTAGTGTTCCGCATTGCCGCTGAACTTACCGAGCAGGGTGTTGATTCGGTAAAAATCAACAAGATTATGTTTGAAACCAAAACCAAGCGGTTTCTCCGTCTTGAAATGATAGCAAGAGAAACCCTCGAATATCATTTTGACGATAAATGTGCACTTATTACCATAACTCAGGATATGTTCCGAAAAAGCGGTTCGGATGAAAGTGAGTGCTACCCCATAACTGCACTTCCCCGTCAGATAGAGGGAGTGTTGGTGGGTGCCGTTATCAAACAACAAAAGGACGGTTCTTTTAAAGTTTCCGTAAGAACTGATGACGGTATAGATGCTTCTGAAATCTGTAAACGACTTGGTGGCGGCGGTCACAAAGGTGCCGCAGGCGCAACCTTGGGATACGACCTTGAAAAAGGTAAAGAGGAACTTTTCAAATCAATAAAAATTTCATTGGACGGTAAAATATAATGACCGGTATTATTCCGCTTAAAAAAGGTGAAAATATAACATCTTTCTTTGCCGTTAACAAGGTAAGACGACTTGTGGGTGAAAAAAAGGCAGGGCATACAGGTACACTTGACCCTAATGCCACGGGTGTGTTGCCTATTGCTATGGGCGGTGCAACGCGTTTTATTGAACTTCTACCCACCCACAAAAAAGCATATAAAGCCACTTTTAAAACAGGCTTCAGAACGGATACTCTTGATATATGGGGTACTGTTACCGAAACTTTTGATAAAAAAGCATCTTATGATGATGTTTTAAAGGCGGTTGAGGGATTTAAAGGGGAAATAATGCAACTTCCCCCAATGTATTCCGCCTTGAAAAAGGACGGGGTACGTCTTTACGAGTTAGCAAGACAGGGTAAAGAAGTCGAAAGAACACCCCGAAAATGTGAAATTTATCAGTTGAAGGCAGAAAGAATTAATGACGAGGAGTATTCTCTTTACTGTGAATGCTCCGCGGGTACTTACATACGTACTCTTATTGATGATATAGGCTCCGTTTTAGGTACGGGTGCGGTTATGACTTCTCTTGAGCGTACCTTTGCCTGTGGAGTAAGTATTGAAGATTGCTACACTTTAGAGGAGCTTTCTTTTTTACAGGAAAAAGGCGAAATGGAAAAAGCAATTATTCCTGTTGAGAAGCTTCTTGAAATTTACCCCGCAGTAACGGTTACCGATAATCAGGCTGTACGCTTTAAAAACGGTGGTGACCTTATGGCTCAAAGGGTAAGAGGATTAAAAGATGCAGGTTTGTACAGAGTGTACTCACAGAATCAGTTTTTAGGATTGGGAGAATATTCTCTCGAGAGTGAAAATCTTAAAGTAAAAAGAATTTATAACGACGGAAGATAATTATGGGAAATCATGTTGAGGGCGCATTCGTTGCGTTGGGAACGTTCGATGGTTTGCATATCGGACACAAAGCGGTTATAACCGCCGAAAAAACTGAATACCAACGAAAAATTGTGCTTATGTTCAATGAGCATCCCTTAGTGCGTCTTAAAGGTGAAAATCCCGGGGAACTTATTACTCGCGAAAAAACAAAAAACATTCTTGATGCGTGGGGAGTAAGCCCTGAGTATATTGATTTTTCTGAAATCTGCGACCTTTCACCCGAAGCTTTCATTGATGAGATTCTTATTAAAAGATATAACGCAAAATCCCTCGCTTGCGGATTCAATTATCGTTTCGGCAAAAATGCATCGGCAGATGCAAAGGAATTAATGAAACTCTGTGCCGAGCGAGAATTAAAAATAACCGTAGTTGATGCGGTGAATTTTGAAAACGAAAGCGTCAGCTCAAGCCGAATAAGAAAAGCTATTGCAAATGGTGATATGAAAGCCGTAAAAGGTATGTTGGGCAGGTATTTTTCCTATGATTTCCCTGTTGCTCACGGTGACGAGAGAGGCAGGAAATTAGGTTTACCCACGATAAATCAGTTTTTTACGGATGATTTTGCCGTGCCTGAGTACGGAGTTTATGCTTCATTCACAAAGGTTAATGGCGAAATATACCCCTCAGTTACAAATATTGGGGTAAGACCCACCATAGGTAACAGTGAAAAAAGAAGTGAAACCAATATTATAGGTTTCGAGGGTGATATTTACGGTCAATGCCCCGAGGTTTTCCTTGTTGAGAAAATTCGTAACGAAATGAAATTCGCATCTCTTGAC
>JAZNVE010000116.1:0-3968 GCA_045592665.1 Acutalibacteraceae bacterium | reverse complement strand
CCGAAAAAGAAAAAGAAGAAAAAAGGTCTTGCGGGTAAAATAATTTTTATAATTCTTATTTGTATTTCCATAATTACCTCATCCGTTGCCATAGGTATCAGTATAGGTAAAAATGACAATACAAACACACCCGCTATCGGTGATATTATCCCCGATAATAACGAAACCACCGACTCCAAAGATAAATTCGGTTCAGGTGCCACCCCCTCGGTCGAGGATTCCCCTGAATCATTCTCAGAATATTCCGGCAAGGGTGCTATGACTCCCGAACAGGTTTATAACCACATTAAGGATATAAATGTAGGCGTTATTGTTTACGCACAAAACCAAAATGCAGGTGAAGGCTCGGGTATAATTGTAGGCGAAGACGAAACCAAAACTTATACCTATATTTTAACTGCCGCACACGTAATAGCACAAAAAGGCATTGATGTTCAGATTCAGTTCAATGACGAAACAGAGTGCGAAGCGGAAATTATCGGAGTTGACTCAAAAACCGACGTTGGTGTTCTCCGTGTTAAGAAAACGGGATTTAAAGCTGCTTCTTTCGGAAACTCCGACAAATTAACCGTGGGACAGAAAGTTTACGCTATCGGCAACCCCGGCGGTACAGAATTCTTCGGTTCATTTACAAGCGGTATGATTAGCGCTATTGACCGTCCCGTACCCACCAACAATTCAAGTTACGATTTACCCTGTATTCAGCATAACGCAGCCATTAACCCCGGTAACTCAGGCGGTGCTTTAGTAAACGAATACGGTCAGGTTATTGGTCTTAACTCCTCTAAAATTTCAAGTACCGAATACGAAGGTATGGGCTTCTCTGTGCCTATAAATACGGTTCTCGAAGTTTACAATAAGATTATCGTGTACGGCTATGTTACGAACAGACCCGCCCTCGGTATTACCTATATACCTGTTTCCACAGACTATTCGTATTCCGCAATTGCCTGGAAAAACGACCTTCCATACGGTTCAATTGTAATTGCCACAATAAATGAAAACAGCAACCTCAATAAACAAAACGTAAAAACAGGTGATATGATTACAGCTGTAAACGGCAAGGAGCTGGAAACAACCGACGTGCTTCTTGAAACTATCGAAAACTCAAAGGTTGGTGACAAATTAAAGCTCACAATATGCCGTGTAAACAACAACGGCACCATAAACTCCACCTTTGATGTTACTGTAAAGCTTATTGAAGATAAGGGTAACATCACAGCTACTACACCCGAACCTGAAACAACACCCTTTGACAGTTATTTTGAAAACTTTGGTTATTAATAAGAAATCGACCTTTAACTCACGCAAGAGTTAAAGGTCTTTTTTATTAATTCAATCAATATCAAGGCGAATAAAATTGTGTTGGTTTTATCACAATTTCTTTGTATAAATCATTTTTGTTTTGACTTGACCGTTTTTAACGAAGCAATCAACATCCTTCTGATAGCTCCACATTCATTTTGTAGCTTTTTATATTCTCCTTCACTTATACAATCTGTTTCATAAAGAAGTTCTATCCAATATTCAGTTTCATAACATTCTTTTTGTGCTATTTCAAGTTTTGAGATAAAGTCCTTAGTACCTTGTGCATACTGGGCTTCGTGGATATTAGCACCAATAGATGTTCCCGAACGCAAAATTTGATTTATCAAAACCGATTCTTTACGTTCTTTCTTCATATCTCTACAAAGAAAAACAATTTCTTTGGAAAAGGTTTTAGCTTTATCTCTCATAACACTGTCTGCCATACATTCCTACCTCTACATTAATTATATAAAAACCATCAATTTCAAGTGTTATTCCGCTTATAGCGGAGTGATATTTTCACTATGTGAAAGTGATATTGAAACCTACAGTTTCAGTGATATTTTATTCGCCAAAAAACTTGCAAAGCAAATATCACTATGCAAAGCATAATATCACTGCGTAGCAATAGAACTCGCCGCAAGGCGAATAAAACTATGTTGTGTTTATCACAACACTTTATTCCATCTGTCAATGCTTCCGCGTTGCATAGCACCGATTATTCTTTCGGGAACATCACCGTATTGGGCGCTTAATTCATTTATTAGCAATTTTATTTCTTCGCGTTTAGTGTTCTCGTTAGCCGGGCAACCACTTTTCACAACGGGTAAATTAAGCCGCTCAGTCGCCGCTACAACCTCTCTTTCTCTTACATATATGAGAGGTCTTATCATCGTTAAATCGCGCCTTGAAAGGTACGTTACAGGGGCAAAACAGCCTATACGGCTTTCCACAAGTAAATTCATAAAAAAAGTTTCCGCCGCATCATCAAGATGATGACCCAAAGCAATTTTATTGCACCCTGCCTCCTTAGCTGCTTCGTGCAAAATACCCCGGCGCATTCTGGCGCAAAGACTACACGGATTGGGTTCTTTTCGTATATTAAATATTATTTCGTATAAATCAGTGGGCTTTATAATGTACTCTATGCCGTAGTCATCGCACATTTTTTTAATTTCCGAAAAGTCACCATCCTGATTATTGAAACGCATATCAAGAGTTATGGCAACCACTTGAAACTCTGCAGAATAAAACCGCCTCAACTCACAAAGGGACTTAAGGAGCATTAAGGAATCCTTACCTCCCGAAACACCGACGGCAATCTTATCCCCATCACTTATCATATTATAATCATCTATGGCAGCACGGGTGTGACTTAAAATTCTTCTCATAAATTACCTTTCCGAATATTACGCATTAATAAAGAGTATTGATGATGCAAGCATACTTTGTGCCAAAAA
Organism: Acutalibacteraceae bacterium; assembly: GCA_045592665.1. Lineage (GTDB taxonomy): Bacteria > Bacillota > Clostridia > Oscillospirales > Acutalibacteraceae > DTU089. The sequence continues at coordinate 1,200 of JAZNVE010000116.1, read as the reverse complement.
ATATGTAACTATATTAAACACCTTAAGAGGCTTGTTTCTTTTCTGTCCGCCAAACATAATAATACCCAAGGTTGCATCCGAAAGCATAAAGCAAAGGGAACCGATAGCTAATACTAAAAATGCTATAACACCATATTTACCACCGTTTAACCAATAACACAAACCAAGAGCCGAGGCTTTGAGATTCATCACAATCAGAAGCAAAGTGTATATAACAATAGCATATTTTAAAACCGATACAGAAAACTGGATTTTAAATTTAACCACACATACAATTGCCAGGGTAATTAAAGCCAAAGCCAAAACCATCTCATAGATATTAAAGAAACTGTATTTATCCGAAATCAAAGGAAGAGTTCTTATATACGCAACAATATACACAATATGCCCTACAAGGAAGTTACAAAAACCTATTGCAAAGGATTTTTGCGTATTATTGAGATGTAAAAATAAGTCGCCTAACCAACCGAAAACAAGACCCACAAGCATCATTATTGCATAAACGGATTTATTACCGGCAATAGTCATACTAAGTACGCCCACACCCAAAAAGGATGTAGCACAAATCATTTTATAAAACAATGATTTACGGCATATACCGGGCCACTGTGCCTGTAAAAACAAAGGCACAAATATGACCTGTAATACTATGCATAATGCAAACAAAACCTTTAACAGCATAATAACACCTCTGATAATTCTACCGATATTGTAACACATATATTTCCAAATGACAATATATAAAAACTCCCGCACTCAATGTACGGGAGCAAGAAATCAATATTTAAAATCTTTTATATAAACCTTGCTTAAAAGTTCCTGACGCTCGAGACCTATAAAGCCTATACCAACTACGTTACCCGAGCCTTTGATACTTACATTAGCAAACTGATTAAGGCTTACAACCTGTAAAGTTTCGGGGTTAAACTCAAGCTCTACGGAACAATCGTGATACCTGAGCGAATACTCAATATCCTTAGCAAAAACAGTTACAATGGGGTGATAAACTGTACCGTCGATACGCTCCTTGGACATTGGTGAAAATACAGCACCCGTATAACTCGGTGCTACATTTGAATTTTCAGCAATGGGTTCGGGGTTATCCTCGCTCACAAGAACGAAGGTCAATTTCACATTACCGTTGGAAAGAACCTTGTATGTAAAACTCTCAATTCCGTTGGGGTCAGTAAGATACGAACC
>JAZNVE010000115.1:0-6125 GCA_045592665.1 Acutalibacteraceae bacterium | reverse complement strand
TTAAATCCGGTAAGGTTGCTGCTTATGTTACCGATTTCCCCTCGGATGAGGTTATAGGCGTTGAAAACGTAACTGCACTTCCTCACTTGGGCGCATCGACTCCCGAAAGCGAAGAAAACTGTGCATATATGGCAGCGGTTGAAATCCGCGAATTCCTTGAAAAAGGTAATATCAAAAACTCCGTAAACTTCCCCAATGTTGCACTTGATAACGAGGGCGAGAGAGTTTCAATTATCCACTATAACGCACTTAACGTTATGAATGATGTTCTCGGAGCATTTATGAAAAACGGTGTTGAAACAACGGGCTTTGCTTCAAAGGCAAAGGGTGAGTATGCATACACACTTGTAGTTGCAGACAAAATCCCTGAAAGCGTTATTAATACACTTAAGGCTAATGAAGATGTTATTAAAGTAAGAAAGATATAATAATAAAACGGCAGGATTTTTCTCCTGCCGTTTTTATATATTTTCGTCGCTATTTATACATACTTCTTCTGCATCTATCTGGGCTTGCTTTAAAATTGCTTTTATTTTATCTGTACCTGATTTTTGCAAAGCATCTGTAATAGCGTTGAACAAAATTAAATACATTTTCTTGTACACATAACCACCCCTTGAAAAATAGTATCACATCAACAATCATAATTCAACTTAAAAGAGGTAATATTATAAACTCAAAATGGTTAACATAGTTATATAAAATACAAGAGAGGTTTTTATATGACTATAGGTGAAGCAGTCAAATTGCGGATTATTGAATTGGCTGATAAAAACAATATTACGTTAAATAAGCTTGCAACTGTATCGGGTTTAACACAGTCGACCATAAATAATATTACCAGTGGGCGAAATAACAGTGCAACTATATCAACAATAAAAAAGATATGTGATGGTCTTGAGATGGATATTAGAGAGTTTTTCAACTCAACACTTTTTGATGATTTGGAACAAGAAATAAAATGATAAACAGGTAGTTCGTTTGATGAACTACCTGTTTTTGCGATATTTTCTATCTGGGATTCGATTGCAATGTATTTAATTAAACTAAATGTAATATGATATAACTTTCTTTTGTGTAAGACGCATATCATAATAGTGAAGTTTTTGCTAAAGCAAAAGTGAAGTTGTGATAAATCACAGTGAAGTTTTGTTCTGTTAACAAAGTGAAGTTAAGTTTGCTACTGCACCGTTAGGTGCTACTTCACTATACAGTAACTTCACACACGAAGTGAACTTCACTTGCGGTTACGCAAACTTAGTTGATTTAAGCTATGCTTAAATCATGGAATAACATTTCCTGCACTTGAGAAGATTTCATACCATTCCTGTTTTGTGATGGTTATATTTGCCGCCGCGGCACATTCGAGAAGGCGGGAAGGATTCATTGTACCTGTAAGGGGTTGCATTTTTGCAGGATGACGAAGAATCCAGGCAATAACAACTGTGGATTTTGTAACGCCGTATTTATCTGCTAATTCCTGAAGCTTAGCGTTAATTTCGGGGAAGTCGGGGTTATCCACATAAACGCCCTCAAAGAAACCATATTGGAAGGGTGACCAGGCTTGAATTGTAATGTCCTCGTATCGGCAGTATTCAAGTACACCGCCGTCACGGTCAATGGCATTATCCTCACGCATATTTACGTAAAGACCCTGTTTTACAATATGGCAATCGGTGATGCTGAATTGCAACTGGTTTGCACAAATAGGTTCATCACCCATATATTTCTGTAAAAGTCGCATCTGCATGGGGTTTTGATTAGATACACCGAAATGACGCACTTTGCCTTGTTCTTTTAGCGTCAGGAGCGCTTCTGCGACTTCTTCAGGCTCGTAGAGGGTATCGGGTCTGTGGAGTAAAAGAAAGTCCAGATAGTCCGTATTAAGCCTTTTAAGGCAACCTTCGGTGGATTCAATGATATGTTCTTTAGAAAAGTCGAACATCACTTTACCGGGACAAATACCGCATTTGGACTGTAAAATAATTTTTTCGCGTACATCGTCATTCATACCAATGGCTTTTGCGAAAATTTCTTCACTTTTACCGCCACCGTAAAGGTCTGCGTGGTCGAAAAAGTTAAGACCCGCCCCCATAGCGGTATCTATAACTTCTTTTGCTTCGTTGACGGTTTTGTCCGCCATACGCATACAACCAACGGCGATAACGGGCACGTCAACACCGCTTTGACCTAATTTCATTGTTCTCATATAATTAACCTCCGATTATAAGTTGCAACTTGGCACTTGCAATTTTATTTAATATATTTCACAAACTAGCCTCGTTCTGCCTTTTCTTGTGTCACCTAAGATTTCGGTGCAACGAAATCTACCATAACCTCTTACAGAAATTATATCATTGATTTCGATATTTTTTGAGGAACTGAGGGTTAGTTTACCGTTTACAAATACTTTTTCGCCGTCAATCAGAGCCGAGCTTTTGCTTCGCGATATATTATATACGGCGGAAATTATGCTATCCAGACGCAAAGATGCCACAATAATTGTTTTTTCGGTAGGCTCGGGAAATATGTTTTCGGGTAATTCGGTACAAACACAGCAATAAACACTTGTGTGCTTGACTTTTGTAAGATTATCAATAATGAACTTACTTATACTATCAAGACAGAAAAGGTAACCTACGTTGTCCTTAATTATAATATCACCAAGTGTTTCTCTTTTGATTCCTAATCCGATTAAAGAACCTAAAAAATCGCGGTGGGTTAAATCGTCGGAAAATTTAGCAGACAAAGGCTCAATACAAATAATTGTAATTGGTGGTTGGGGAGGGTAGCAAATATCCTTTTCGTCACCGAAACAAGCGATTTTTCGTTCCGCATCAGGGTAACCGCCTTGTAAGGTGTAACCGTATTTTATGGTTTCAAATAGAGTGGTCTGCTCATATAAATTAAGAAAATCGCTGTAAGTATAAATTCCGCGATTCTGAGAGCGAACAGATAATTCTTTGATTCGATTTTTAAAAATCTGTAATTCGTCTGCCAATATTTTCACCTCCGCGTGTTTTTAGTATATCATAATATTATTTATAAATAAAGCAACAGTTATGATTTTTTGTGAAATCATAACTGTTGTAATTTTATCTTTTCTTTTTACCGCCAAAGAATCCGCGTTTTTCTTCGGGTTTAACGGGGTTCTTTCCGAGGGTTTCATTGAAATGAAGTAATGCGGCTTTCTGGGTTTCGTTGAGGTTACGGGGAACATCAACTATAATTCTTATAAGTTGGTCACCGCGACGTGTAGAATTAAGAACGGGAATACCGCGATTTTTAAGCTTGAATACGTCACCGGGCTGTGTGCCTGCAGGTAAATCGTATTCAACATTACCGTCAAGGGTGGGGACACGCAATTTATCGCCGAGAGTTGCCTGAATGTATGAAACGCGCATATCATACCATACGTTATAACCATCGCGTTCAAAGAATGGATGGGGTTTAACGGCAATTCTAACGTGTAAATCACCTGCGGGTCCATTGTTAAGACCGTGGTTACCCTCACCGCGTACGGGGATTGCCTGACCATCTGCTATACCGGCGGGGATAGTAACATCCTTATTTATGGTTTTGCGTATTCTACCAGTACCTTTACAACGTGAACAAGGATTGGGGTTAAATGTACCTTTACCTCCGCAACGTTGACAGGTTTTGGATGTACTGATTGTACCGAAGGGGGTACGTTGTTGAACGTTTACCTGACCTCTGCCGTTACAATCGGGACAGGTCTGGGGTTGACTGCCTTTAGCCGCACCGTTACCGCCACATTCGTCACAAGCCTCTATACGTTGGAAATTAACCTTTTTGGTGCAACCCTTAGCGGCTTCTTCAAATGTAAGATGAATTGATGTCTGTATGTCACTGCCACGACGGGGTGCTCTTGGGTTGGAACGAGAACCGCCTCCGCCGAAACCACCGAAGAATGAACCGAAAAGGTCACCAAGGTCAAATTCCATACTGTCGCCGAAGCCACCGAAACCACCGCCAAAGCCACCTTGACCTGCACCGTAGCTGGGGTCAACACCTGCAAAACCGAAACGGTCGTATTTCTCTTTTTTGTCGGAATCGGAGAGAATTTCGTAAGCTTCGTTGGCTTCCTTGAATTTTTCTTCCGCCTCTTTGTTATCGGGGTTAAGGTCGGGATGATATTTTTTGGCAAGTTGACGATATGCCTTTTTTATTTCATCTGGTGTAGCGTTTTTGGAAACACCTAAGACCTCATAATAATCTCTTTTGTCTGCCATAACAGATTCCTTTCGGGATTAAAGACGGTACCTCTTTCGAGGTGCCGTCTGTATTTTAATTTATCAGTCAACGTCTGTGAAGGGTGCTTCTGTGTAGCCGTCACCCTGCGCACCGGCATTGGGGTCGAAGCCTGCACCGCCCATGTTGGGGTCAAAGCCCTGTGCACCGCCTGCGGCTTTGTAAAGCTTTTCGGAAATTTCGTAGAACTTTGTCTGAAGAGCTTCTTGTTTCGCTTTGATATCCTCAATATTGTCGCCTTTGAGAGATTCTTTAAGGTCATCAATTTTAGCGTTGATTTCGTTTTTGTCTGTTTCTTCGAACTTGTCGCCACTGTCTGCAAGAAGCTTTTCGCACTGGAATACCATCTGGTCAGCACCGTTGCGGATATCTACTTCTTCTTTACGTTTTTTATCTTCCTCAGCAAACTGTTCTGCTTCTCTTACGGCACGGTCGATATCGTCCTTGCTCATATTTGTAGAAGATGTGATAGAGATTGACTGTTCTTTACCTGTGCCGAGGTCCTTAGCGGAAACGTGAACGATACCGTTTGCGTCAATGTCAAAGGTAACTTCAATCTGAGGTGTGCCACGACGTGCGGGAAGAATGCCGTCAAGGTGGAACATACCGAGAGTTTTGTTGTCTTTTGCAAATTCTCTTTCGCCCTGAAGAACGTGGATTTCAACTGATGTCTGGTTGTCTGCGGCAGTTGAGAATACCTGACTCTTCTTTGTGGGGATGGTTGTATTTCTTTCGATAATCTTTGTGCAAACATTACCGAGAGTTTCTATACCGAGTGAAAGGGGAGTAACGTCAAGAAGGAGGAGGCCTTCAACGTCACCGCCGAGAACACCTGCCTGAAGTGCAGCACCGATAGCAACACATTCATCGGGGTTGATGCCCTTGAAGGGTTCTTTGCCTGTGTATGCTTTAACTGCATCCTGAACTGCGGGGATTCTTGAAGAACCACCAACCATAAGAACCTTGCTGATTTCGCTTACTGAGAAACCTGAGTCTGCGATTGCCTGACGAACGGGACCCATTGTTGCTTCAACAAGGTCTGCAGTAAGCTCGTTGAACTTTGCTCTTGTGAGAGTTGTATCAAGATGGAGAGGACCTGCTTCAGTCATAGTGATGAAGGGAAGGTTGATAGCAGAGGAAGTAACGCCTGAAAGCTCAATTTTTGCTTTTTCTGCGGCTTCTTTAAGTCTCTGCATAGCCATTTTGTCAGTTGAAAGATCTGCGCCGTTTTCTTTTTTGAATTCAGCGACAAGCCAGTTGATAATTCTCTGGTCGAAGTCGTCACCGCCGAGACGGTTGTTACCTGCAGTAGCTTTAACTTCCTGAACACCGTCGCCCATTTCGATAATGGAAACGTCGAAAGTACCGCCACCTAAGTCGTAAACCATAACCTTCTGCTCTGCTTCTTTGTCAATACCGTAAGCAAGTGCTGCGGCTGTGGGCTCGTTGACGATACGTTTAACGTCAAGACCTGCGATTTTACCTGCATCCTTTGTTGCCTGACGCTGAGCATCGGTGAAGTATGCGGGAACAGTAATAACTGCTTCTGTAACCTTTTCACCAAGGTAGCTTTCTGCATCAGCTTTAAGCTTTGCAAGAATCATTGCGGAAATTTCCTGGGGAGTATAGTTTTTGTCGTCAACGGTAACCTTGTAATTTGTACCCATCTCACGCTTGATTGATGAGATTGTTCTTGTGGGGTTCTGCACAGCCTGACGCTTTGCAACCTGACCAACAAGTCTTTCGCCTGTTTTACTGAAACCAACAACAGAGGGAGTTGTTCTGTTTCCCTCTACGTTAGCGATAACAACGGGTTCACCGCCTTCGATAACTGCTACACATGAGTTTGTTGT
>JAZNVE010000114.1:0-7369 GCA_045592665.1 Acutalibacteraceae bacterium | reverse complement strand
ATTTCTGCTGACTATATAAGCAAAAACGGAAATACGTTTTCTGAAAGCGACTACGTTATGACAACCAATGCTATATATGTTGCTATCACAGAAGCGTACGAGGATGGTTACAATCACATCATTTTCCCTGAAATTGACTTTTATGCCGCTCCTACTGAAACTGAATACTATATTCCCAGCGGAATGACTGTTGAATTCCCCGAAGGTTCGGCTTTCCATATGATGCCGACTGAAAAAGCTAAAACCGGTAGCTATGTTTTCTTCAGAATGGGCTGGGGTTGGTGGAGTTGTGATATTCCTACCGAAAAAGCTTCTGTTGAAAAGGATGAAAACGGAAATGTTCTTGCGTATTATTGCAGAGATGCACATTTGATTATTGATAAATATTACGGCGAATTCTATAAGGAAGACGCAACAATGAGCGAACTTTATTCAGGTGCTCAACAATATCAATGGAATTGCAACCTGCTGAGTATCGGAAAACGTGCTGAGTTTTGCTCTGTTGAAGTACGGGAGGCTAACTGCCCTATCGGTTTCTTTATCCTGATGGGCGGAAAAGGAAACTCCGAATTGGTCAATGGTGCACAAGGCAGTATTGCCGCCAATGAATTTGTATCCGGATGGTTAAATGATAGCGGAGATTTGGTAGAAAACTCCAATTGGATAAGCACTAATAAATTTTATTCAGTGTCCAAGGCTGCTAACGGAATGGATACCATGCACGAATATTATATTGGCGATTGGGAGCACAATGTTACTACCGCCACTAATCGTTTGTATGATATTTTATGGTATGATGAAAATTACAATCTGTTGGATATTAACAGATGGCAATACATCGACGAAGGTTACAAGAATAAACCTGAAAATGCGGTTTACTTTAAAATATCTATTCAGCAAAGTGAGCTGCCCTCCGGCACGTATGAATATGTCAGGATTTGTCCTGACGAATCCTCAAGATTTTGTGAAATAAAAAATAGTAATATTATAAATAGTGCCGTAGGTTTGGCATCGGTTGTCGGAGCTACTGAAGCCTGCTGGATTCATGATAATTATGTAGCCGGAGACGGAATGTTGAGCGGTGCGAGTCGTTCACTGGATTTAGAGGATGGCTGGGTAGGAATGAGGGGTACAATTATTGAAAGAAATATTTTCAAAAAATACATATACGTCGGTAGTAGCGAATATCGTGGCCCTGACACGGGTGTTTTAGCTATTTCTTCAGGGTACAATACATTTGTTATTTCTAATTACCTTGGTGCTATTAACCAGAAAAACTATAATGCAACCAATACCCATATTATCAATAACGTTGTTCATACAATGTTTAGTTCCTTCAGTAGCGGAAAGCCCAATGATATTAATACTAAGATTTATGCACATACTTATTACAATATTTTAGGCCAAAGCAGTAATGAAACATCGTCAAACGGTGTGAATTATTACCGTGAAAATAAAATAATTCCAGCTATCAATCTTTGGTAAAAATATACTTGTTGTGTAATATACACTTTAAGTAAACCCGAAAAAATCCTACAACAAAAACATTATTGCACTATGTTTTTTGTTGTAGGATTTTGGTAACTTTTGATTGTTTGCGAAAATATTCGTGTGGTGTTATAAGTAAAAAAGAAACTGAAAGTTATATTACAGATAGTATTAATAATGACTTGTAAACTATTGGCTAAAGTGATATAATTTATTAATGTTAACTACAACTACGAAAGAAGTGTGAATATGGTAAAAAATTATGATGCAGTTGTTATAGGCGCAGGTAACGGCGGACTTGTGGCTTCGGCACGTCTTGCAAAAGAGGGGAAAAAGACATTGCTTATTGAACGTCATAATTTACCCGGTGGTTTTGCTACAAGCTTTGTAAGAGGTCGATTTGAATGTGAAGCATCACTTCATGAGCTTTGCGGTATCGGTCCTATTACAGGAAAAGCACCCTTGCAGAAAATCTTTGATGAGATTGGGGCTGCTGATAAAATCGAATGGGTTTCCCTTGATGAGGCGTTCAGAGTAATCACCTTGGAGGAAGATAAAAGTGATTATGCAATGCCTTTGGGTAAGGCTCAGTTTATAGCCAAATTAGAGGAGTATGACCCTAATTCTGCAGATGTGGTTACAAAAATCTTCGACCTTATTGAGAGTGTTGAAAAAACCTTGGATTTTGTTGAAGCAATTGACGATTTCAAACCCTCAATGATAAAAGAAATCTTTTCTGAACATACGGACTTTTTAAAGGCGGCAAACTATTCGGTTGACGAGGTTTTAGAGTCTATGGGGGCAAGTCAGAAAACAAGGGATATACTTAATGCCTATTGGTGTTATCTCGGTCAACCTACGGATGAGCTTAATGCTATTCACTACTTTACAATGCTTCACGCGTATATTATTGACGGTGCGGTTATTCCCAGGGGAAGAAGCCATCAGATAAGCACTGCATTACTTGAAACATTTACTGAAAATGGCGGTGAGGCTTGGTTTAATACAAGCGTTAAGAAAATAAACGTTAAAGACGGTGTTGTGACAGGCGTTGAGCTTGATGACGGCACACAGATAAATGCCAAGGCGGTTATTTGTAATGCATCACCATATAATGCATTTACAAAGCTTATGGATGAAAAGGATGTTCCCGAGAAATTCAAAAAAGAAGTAAATGCCAAAACACTCGGTGCAAAAGGTTTTGCAGTATTTTTGGGTCTTAACCGTTCTGCAGAAGAGTTGGGGCTCGATAACCACACTTATTTCATTTATCCAACTAACGATAACAGAAAGTGCTACGAATTGAGCAAGAAAATCGAAACCAATGATGTACAGGCAACGGTTTGCCTTAATAAAGCTTTTGACGATTGCTCACCTGAGGGTACAAGTATCCTTTATATGACATCTATTTTTGCCGGTGATGAATGGAGCAATGTTTCTGTTGAGGATTACCACAAAACAAAGCTCAGCTTTGCCGAAAAAATGATTGACAATTTTGAAAAAGCAACAGGTGTCAAGATTAAAGATTATATAGAAGAAATTGAAATCGCAACTCCTATGACCTATGCTCGTTATACCGATGCTCCCGCAGGAACAATTTACGGATACGAAGCAAGTAAGGAAGACGGTATCGTTAAGAGAATTGTCTTTGATTTACTTGGTAAAGGCATACCCGGACTTTACTTTGCAGGTGGCTATACCGTAAGGCATATGGGATATTCACCCAGCTACACAACCGGTGATAAGGCAGCAAAGGCTGCAATACTCGCTATGGAAAAGGAGGCAAAGTAAATGAGCAAAAAGAAATTTTCTGTAAATAGCCGTTTCAAGGATAGTGTAAATACAGTAAAGTTTTTAACTGAGAGAATGCGGTTTGTAAACAGTGCTGAGGCAGTTTTACCGACTTGTACTGATGATTTTGGTGTAAACAAGGTTGCTAAAAGCCTTCACCCTAAAGAACAAAAACTTGTTATCAGTAAAATTGAAGAACATTCGGATATTGCAAAAAGCTATTATTTTAAAAGCGAAACTGCACCCCTTGCGTATTTTAAAGCGGGGCAGTACCTTACTTTTAAGTTTGAAATAGGTAATGCCGTTGTTACCCGTTCATATTCAATAGCCTCTTCTCCCGCAAGTGCATTAAACGGTGAGTATCAGATTACCGTTAAGCGTATTAATGACGGCTTTATTTCCGATTATATTCTTGATAACTGGAGTGTGGGTGATAAAGTTATCGCTTTTGCACCCGAGGGTAATATGACATATTGCCCCTTAAGAGATGCCAAGAATATAGTTGCCATTGCAGGTGGTAGCGGTATTACACCCTTCCTTTCTCTTGCCAGAGCAATTGACCAAGGCGACGAAGAATGTTCACTTACTTTGCTCTATGGCTGCAGAACATCGGATGAAATACTCTTTAAAGACGAACTTGACTCGCTTTCTGAGAAAAACGAGAAAATTAACGTGGTGTATGTACTTAGCCACAGTGACGAGGAAGGCTACGAAAAAGGCTTTGTAGGTGCGGATGTTATAAAGAAATATGCACCCGAAGGAGAATACAGTATTTTCGTTTGCGGACCGGGCGGTATGTATAAATTCCTTGAAACCGAACTTCCTAAGCTGGAAATAGAAAGAAAATATATCCGTTTTGAAGTATTTTCTTCAGGTAAAAAGGCTGAAGAAGAAACCAAAGAATTCAATGTTACTGTAATTAACCGCGGAACTGAAACCGTAATTAAAGCAAGCAGTAGCGAAACTGTACTTTGTGCATTCGAACGCTCAGGTATAGAAGTCCCTGCAAGATGCCACACGGGTGAATGCGGTTTCTGTAGAAGTAAACTCATCAGTGGTAAGGTTTATATACCCGAGGGCGAGGACAAACGTCGTATAGGCGATATGCAGTTTAATTTTATACATCCTTGCTGTTGCTATCCTGAAAGCGACCTTGTTGTAAGAATTAATTAATTGTAGTAGTAAAAACTCAGGTATAACCCAAAGGATAAAACTTTATAAATAACTAAATCAACACTCCATATGAAAGGTTTAACCCATCATTGTGGGGTGTTGTTTTTTTATTATATGAATGATATAATTATTTAAGATTCAAAAACGGATATTTGAGAGGTGCTTTTATGAGTTTTGATTTTAAGACTGCTACTAAACTTTATAAAGAGAATCCTACGAGTGAAAAGTTAAATGAAGTTGCAAATAAACTTATTTCTGAAATGACTCTTAAAGAGAAAATCCGTATGATGCAGGGTCACGCTATGGGCGTAACCATCAAAGAGGTTTTTTCCAAGGGTAGATATTACAATGGTGAAGCGTACCCTGCGGGAGGGTGTAAGAGGCTCGGTATTCCGCCTGTTCTTTTTACCGACGGTCCTCGCGGTATTGTTATGGGTAAATGTACTTGTTTTCCTGTTTCTATGCTTCGCGGTGCGACCTTTGATGATGACTTGGAATATGAAATCGGTCAGGTTATGGCTAAGGAGGCAAGTGCGTTCGGAGCTAATCTTTATGCGGGTGTGTGCATAAATCTTCTTCGTAACCCTAAATGGGGCAGAGCTCAGGAAACATACGGTGAAGACCCGTTCCTATTAGGCAAAATGGGTGTTGCACTTACAAAGGCAATGCAGGAAAACGGCATAATCGCTTGTCCTAAGCATTATGCCCTTAACAGTATTGAGGATTTACGATTCAGTGTGGATGCTAAAGCGGACGAGAGAACTCTGCACGAAGTATATTTACCCCATTTCAAAAAATGTATTGATGCAGGCGCTATGTCCATAATGGGTGCGTACAACAAAGTAAACGGCACTTACGCTTGTGAAAACAAAGAACTTTTGACGGATATTTTGCGTAATAAATGGGGATTTGAGGGCTTTGCACTTTCTGATTTCGTTTACGGTATTTACGATGCATCAAGGAGCGTTAAAGCAGGTATGGATGTGGAGATGCCATACAACTTCAGATATGCTTTTTTGAAAAATAAACTGAAAAAGGGCGAACTTACCGAGACTGATATTGATTTGAGTGCTAAAAGGGTGCTTAAAGCACTTATTAAAACCTTACCTGAGTATAAAAAACAACCTAAGTCCGTTATTCTTTCCCAAGAGCATACTCAATTATCACGTAAGGTTGCGGGAAAAGGTACTGTCCTTATTAAAAATGAAAACCAAACCCTGCCTATATCCAAAGAAAATAAAATTGCCGTTGTGGGCAGATATGCTAATAAAATAAATGTTGGCGACCACGGTAGCAGCAGAGTTTACAGTCCTTATACAGTTACTGCCTTTGAGGGTATAAAAAATCGATTTGGTGCTGGAAATGTTGTGGTTTATAACGGTTGCGATATTACTAAAGCTACCGAAACCATCGAAGGATGCGATTATATAATTGCTTGCGTTGGCAGTGATTACAAGCAAGAGGGAGAGTTTCTTGTAAACAGGGGCAACATTAAGCAAAAACCCGTTGGCAAGGGTGGCGACAGAGTTAGTTTAAGAATCCCCGAAGAAGATGTTGCACTTATTAAAGCCTTGTCAAAATTGAATAAAAAACTTGTGGTTAATATAATGGGCGGCAGTGCCTACGTTATTAAGGAATGGTCGGATTCAGCGGATGCAATTCTTTTCTCATTTTATAGCGGTCTTGAGGGTGGAAACGCTCTTGCGGATGTCTTAAGCGGTGATGTTAATCCCGGGGGTAAATTACCCTTTACAATTGCTTACAAAGACGAGGATTATTCATGGTTTTTACATATTGAGAATGATAGTAGGGAGATTGATTACGGCTATTACCACGGCTACACCCTGTTCGATAAAAAGGGAATTGAACCCCAATATCCATTTGGCTACGGGCTTTCATATACTGATTTTGAAACTGAAAATCTTAAGGCTTCTCAAACCGAAAACACTATAAACGTTTCGGCTGATATTAAAAATATCGGCTCTGTTGACGGTGACGAGGTATTACAGATTTATGTTTCAAGTGAAAACCGTGAAAAGGACAGACCCGTTAAGCTTCTTAAAGGCTTCAAACGAGTCAGCGTAAAAGCAGGAGACAGCGTAAGCGTAGATATCGAAATTGACCTTGAAGATATAAAATTCTATAATCCTGAAACAGGAAATTGGATGCTTGATAACAGCTATACCATTCTTGCAGGTACAAGCAGCAAAAACGCAAAACCTATCGGTAAGGTTGAGCTTTAATCTGTTATACAGTATATGTAATTTAAATAATTCACACCCACCTACTTTGGTAGATGGGTGTGAATGATTTTATAGTATGCTATAATATTTTTGTCACCAAAAACAATTGTCAATCGTTTTATTAGTGAAAGGAGGACGTTATGAGTAAACGAGATCTCGAAAATGAATTTGAAGCTAAATATAACGAATATGGCAATATGCTTTTTAAAATTGCATTTTTATATTTAGGTAATGCAAGTGATACCGAAGATGTTTTGCAAGATGTTTTCACAAAATATCTTTGCGGTAAATATAAGTTTAAAAATACTGAACACGAAAAAGCCTGGTTTATCAGAGTAACGCAGAATAAGTGTCTGGATTATCTGAAAAAATCAGGTCGTAAGAATGAGTGTATTGATGATGTGACTGTAACTGCTACATACAAGCATGAAGACTTGGAGCAGGATGTTATCGCAAAGGTTATCGCGTTGCCTGAAAAATACAAGTCAGCCATAATTCTGTTTTATTACAACGATTATACTGTTGAAGAAATCTCGAAAACCTTGAAAATAAGCAAATCAGCCGTTAAAAAACGATTGCAACGAGGCAGAGATATTCTTAAATTAGAATTGGAGGATTATGCATTATGAAAAAAGACGATTTCAAAAAATCTATAGATAATATTAACCCCGATG
>JAZNVE010000113.1:0-13088 GCA_045592665.1 Acutalibacteraceae bacterium | reverse complement strand
AATTTAAGGAAGAATTTAGCAATATCAACCATACAGTCGTCTTCGTCCATAACGATAAGACCACCTGAACCCATCATTGCACCTTTAGCAACGAGGTTGTCATAGTCGATTTTGATATCAAGAAGGTCTGCAGGAAGGCATCCGCCTGAGGGACCACCTGTCTGAGCAGCCTTGAATTTTTTACCGTTGGGAATACCGCCACCGATATCCTCGATGATTTCGCGGAGTGTAGTACCCATGGGAACTTCAACAAGACCTGTGTTATTGATTTTACCACCGAGAGCAAATACCTTTGTACCCTTGGAAGTTTCAGTACCCATTGTGTTGAAGAACTCAGCACCTTTAAGGATAATCTGGGGAACGTTAGCGAATGTTTCAACGTTGTTTTCGGTAGTGGGTTTGCCGAAAAGACCTTTGATTGCCGGATAGGGAGGACGGGGTCTGGGCTCACCACGGTTACCTTCGATAGATGTCATAAGAGCAGTTTCTTCACCGCAAACGAATGCACCTGCACCAAGACGGATGAATAAATCGAAGTCGAAACCTGAACCGAAAATATTTTTACCAAGAAGACCGTATGCACGGGCATCGTCAATAGCCTTCTGCAAACGCTGAACAGCGATGGGGTACTCAGCACGAACGTAAACGTAACCTTCGGTAGCACCTGTTGCGTAACCGCAGATTGCCATTGCTTCAACAAGGCAGTGAGGGTCACCTTCAAGAACTGAACGGTCCATGAACGCACCGGGGTCACCTTCGTCGGCATTACATACAACGTATTTCTGGTCTGCTTTCTGTGCTGCTGTGAAGCTCCATTTACGACCTGTGGGGAATCCACCGCCGCCACGACCACGAAGGCCTGAATCCATAACGGTTTTGATAACCTCATCAGGGGTCATTTCTGTAAGAGCTTTTGCGAGAGCTGCGTAACCGTCGTAAGCGATATATTCCTCGATATTTTCGGGGTCAATAACACCGCAGTTACGAAGAGCAACTCTGTGCTGTTTTTTGTAGAAGTTTGTTTCGCTAAGGGGTTTAACGTTTTCTGCTTCAACAGTTTCTTTGTAAAGAAGTCTCTTAACGATACGACCCTTAAGAAGATGCTCTTCTACGATTTCGGGAATATCGTCAACTTTAACTTCACTGTAGAAACAACCCTCAGGATAAACGATCATAATCGGACCTAAAGCACAAAGTCCGAAACAACCGGTTCTTACAACTTTAATTTCCTCTTCAAGGCCTTTTTCTTTAATGTTAGCTTCAAGTGCCTCGATGAGTTCTCCGCTGTGGCTGGAGGTACATCCGGTACCGCCGCAGACAAGTACATGAGAACGATACATTATTTTTTCCTCCTTATTCTGTAACAGCGCCAACTGTATATTCAACTACGGGGTTACCGTTAACGAGGTGTTCGTTAACAACTTTAGCTACCTTTTCGGCAGTCATTTTAACGTAAGTAACCTTTTCTTTGCCGGGTTCAAAAACCTCAACGATGGGCTCGTACTGGCACATACCGATACAACCGGTCTGTGTAACACTTACGTGCTTAACTTCTCTCTTAGCGATTTCGTCAGTAAGAGCTTTAAGTACGGGACGTGCACCTGCCGCAATACCGCAAGTTGCCATACCTACAACAACTCTTGTACCGTCGTTACCGTCAGCGTCACGAGCAGCAATCTGAGCCTGAGCTTTTTGTTTTATAGCAAGTAACTCTTCTAATGATTTCATTTTATTTCGTCCTTTCGTTAATTCTTGAATAACTGTTCCGTCTGTTCACTGATATAGCCTTCGACCCAACTCATAACCGATGGCTCCGAAAGAGGAACACCGTCGAGAACTGTCTTTATATCAGCTGATGAGAACTTAAATTCTGCATCATCAACAACACGGGTGTAGATGAAATCCTTATCCTCATTCATACAAACAATAGTTGCTATTGTTGATGACATATCGCCCAAGGGGGTAAAATCAATACTGTCGGTTTTAAAACGGGCTTCGACCCTTGTACCGACACCCGGTTGGGATTCTATTGAAAAACTCCCGCCCGTTTGCTCCGCCGCCATTTTAAAAAGCGGAATACCCATACCGACTTTACGTGTGGTACGTGTTGTAAAAAACGGGTCCTGAACATTTCTGACCTGTTCTTCGGTCATACCTTTACCGTTATCGTAAATACCGATAAGAAGTGTTTTCCCGGCGGTGTTTTCTTCAACAACAATTTCGGTAAGTGAAGCACCTGCCGCAATGGAGTTTTGGGCAATATCGAGAATATTAAGTGATAATTCGCGCATAACGCTTAGTTCATATATTTAGCAAGAATACCGGGAACATCATCTGCAGTAATTTTACCGTAAACTTCACCATTGATTGTGAAAACGGGAGCAAGACCGCAAGCACCGATACAACGACACTCCTCAAGAGAGAATTTACCGTCAGGTGTGCATTCACCGGGTTCAATACCGAGTATTTCACTGATTTTTTCTGTAAGCTGCTGTGAACCTTTTACGTAGCAAGCTGTACCGAGACAAACAGAGATATCGTATTCGCCCTTGGGTGAAAGTGAGAACTGTGCGTAGAAAGTAGCAACGCCGTAAACTTTCTCGAGAGGGATATCCATACCCTCCGCAATCATTACCTGCACTTCACGAGGAAGGTAACCGTAAATACCCTGTGCCTCCTGCATAACGTGCATAAGCTGACTTTTGTCATCCTTGCACTCTGCAATTACTGCGTCAAGTTGTGCTTTCTGCTCAGGCGTACCTTTGAAAGGTATTGTGCTGATTTTCTTGACCATTCAGATTTCCTCCATTCAAAAATATGTTTTACACCTCGTTTTTTAATTAAAACAAAGTGCTATATATATTAGTTTAACATAACACATATATCGAAATTATAACACAATAAATGCGTGATTGTCTATACTAAAATTCGACTTTTCGGGCGTTTTTGATATTTTTTTAACATTTTTACCTATTGCACAAATCTCTGAAAGATTTTTCTATGCACATTTAACTTAATTCTTTTGAAATTTGCACTTCAGTTATGCTACAATATAATAGTATAAATAGCTCTATCACGGAGGATGTTGTTAATGAAAATAAGTGAAATAAAATCAATTCTTAAAGCCGACCTTATCTGCGGTGAGGAATTCCTCGAAAATGAGATTTTCACTGCCTGCGGAAGTGATATGATGAGTGACGTTCTCGCTTATGTAAAAGAACAAGCCGTTCTTTTATCGGGTCTTGTTAATCCCCAGGTTGTAAGAACCGCCGAAATGATGGATATGAACTGTATCGTTTTTGTCCGCGGAAAGCAACCTGACGCAGATATTATTGACCTTGCTAAAGAACGTGAAATCGTTCTTCTTCGTACTGATTATGAAATGTTCACCTCTTGTGGCCTTTTGTATAAAAACGGTCTCAAAGGAGGTTGCGGAGTATAATGGAACCTTTGACTTTACACTATGACGTAAGCGGAACGGACTTTACCTGTGCCGGTGAAGCATCGGGTAAAATCAAAAAAGCCCTTAAGGAATTAGGCTTCCCTACAAGTATTATCCGTAACGTGGCAATTGCCGTTTACGAAGGCGAAATAAATCTGGTAATACACGGTGGTGGCGGTGTTATTGATGCCGAGATTACACCCGAATGTATTTCCGTTGTTTTAACCGACCAAGGTCCCGGTATTCCCGATATTTCATTAGCAATGCAGGAGGGTTACTCAACCGCTCCCGACAATGTACGTCAGTTGGGCTTTGGTGCCGGTATGGGTCTTCCCAACATCAAAAAATACACCGACGAAATGATTATTGAATCAGAGGTCGGAAAAGGAACTACAATTAGGCTTAAAGTTTTCGTAAAATAAAGCCTGAAAGGAGCATTTATGGATAAATATTTCCATTCGGTGCGACTTGATAAAGATAAATGCCGTGGTTGTACTAACTGTATTAAACGTTGCCCCACTCAGGCAATACGTGTACGTAACGGCAAAGCGCGTATTATAAAAGAACGTTGTATCGATTGTGGCGAGTGCATTCGCGTTTGCCCCCACCACGCAAAATACGCAAGTCGCGACTCATTAGAGCAACTTGAAAATTACAAGTATAAAATTGCCCTTCCTGCTCCCGCATTATATGGGCAATTCAATAATCTTGATGATGTCAATATAATTCTTAATGCCTTACCTTCCCTGGGCTTTGACGCTGTTTTTGAAGTTTCAAAAGCGGCGGAGTTGGTTTCGGAAGCAACACGAAAATATCTTGAAACCCGAAACCACGTAAAGCCTGCTATTTCATCCGCTTGTCCGGCGGTAGTAAGGCTTATAAGAGTATGTTTCCCCGAACTTATTGACAACATAATTCTCGTTAACGCCCCCGTAGAAGAAGCGGGACGTCTTGCAAGAAACAAAGCCGTTGCAAAAACGGGCTTAAAACCCGAAGAAATCGGCGTTTTCTTCATATCCCCCTGCCCTGCTAAAATAACATCCTTCAAGCAACCCATGGGCACCGATAAATCAAATGTTGACGGGGCTATTGCCATAAATGACATTTACCCCCATCTTCTTAAAGCCATGGAGAAAATGAATGAACACGACGAAATGATGGCACTTCACGAATCGGGTGTTATCGGTATCGGTTGGGCTACAAGCGGTGGTGAGGCATCGGGCACACTTAAAGACAATGCCCTTGCGGCAGACGGTATTGAAAACTGTATGAAAATCCTTGAAGAAGTTGAACGAGGAAATCTTGACAGTGTTGATTTTATTGAGCTTAACGCTTGTCAGGGCGGTTGCGTAGGCGGTAGCTTAACTGCCGAAAATCCCTTTATAGCCAAATCAAGGCTTATGAAATTAAGAAAATACAATCCCGTTTCCTGTAACCACCTTTTATCTGACGATATTCCCGAAGAAATGCTCTGGTCAAACCCCATTGAGCCCTGTGACGATGTTATGAAACTTGCGGACAATGTACAGGAAGCAATGGAACGGATGGCAAGAATGAAGGAACTTTTAAAGACCTTCCCCGGTCTTGATTGCGGTACCTGTGGTGCTCCCGGATGCAGAGCCCTCGCCGAGGACGTTGTTCGCGGTTTCACTACCGAGCACGACTGTGTTTTCAGAGCGAAAGAGGAACTTCAGGATATTGACAGCCTTGAAGATACCGAAAAACTTGAACTCATTATTCCTGCACCATTCAGAGAAAATCTCAAAGAGGATTAATTTATATGACAGTAAATGAATTACAAAAAGAACTTCAACTTACATATTTATGCGGAGAAGAAGTAGCCGAAGAAAAAGAAATTGACGGATGCTATTGCGGTGACTTGCTCAGTTGGGTTATGTCACGCGCTCAGTCAGGCAATATATGGTTGACGGTTATGGGTAATGTGAATTCCATAGGTGTTGCAGTCCTTGCGGATATATCCTGTATCATTTTAACGGAAACCGCGGCTTTGGACGATGATGCTAAAAAAAGAGCACTTGAGAATGATGTGGTTATTCTCACCTCCCCCAAAAACGCTTACGAGCTTTCCGCCGAAATTTCAAAACTCATATGAAAGTTCAATACGATTTTCACATTCATTCCTGCCTCAGTCCTTGTGGCGACAATGATATGACTCCGCAAAACATCGTCAATATGTCAAAAATAATGGGCTATGACGTTATAGCCCTTACGGACCACAACACCTCGCGCAATTGTCCCGCAGTAATGAAAGCCGGTAAGGAAGCGGGACTTACGGTTATTGCGGGTATGGAATTATGCACATCCGAGGAAGTACACATTATCTGCCTTTTCCCTGACTTAGAAAAGGCTATGGCTTTTTCTGATTATGTGTATACTACCCTCCCCCCCGTTAAAAACAAGCCCTCTATTTTCGGTGATCAGTTAATCTGCGACGAAAAAGATGAGGTTATCGGCACTGAAGAAAAACTACTTATTACCGCAAGTAGTATAAGTTGTATGAAGGTAGTTGAAACCGTTAAAAAATACGGCGGTATATGTTACCCCGCCCATATTGACCGTTCTTCTTTCAGTATTCTTTCAAACCTTGGCACTATTGATGAAAGTTTTGGCTTTACGTGTGCCGAAATTTTTGATATGACTAAAGAAAAAGAACTTAAAGAAAAACACCCTTATCTTAATAATCTTAAAATTATCTCCGACTCGGATGCCCATTATCTTGAAAAAATGCGTATACCCGAATATTTTATTGAAATTCCCGAATTATCAATAGATAGCATATTTAATTATTTGCGATAATAAAGGAGTGAGAAACTTGGCACTACCAACCCAGACTACTGAAATCAGGCGTTATGTAGGTAAAAAGGAAACCCTTGCATACGTCCTCAATGACGTAGCATCGAGCCTTAACATCAACGATTACAAAGAGCGTTATATTTACGACGTTGTAAAAATTGACTTTAATCTTCTTGCCATTCAGAACGTAGTCGCCACCGCCTGGGACTCGGTAAATGATACTTTTATCGGTGTTCTCGTTGACAAAACCCGTACCCGTTGGGGTAAATTCAGACCCTATGTACTTTTAGGTGAAGTTCCCCTTACTGTACTCGGAATGTGGTACTGGCTTATACCCTTCCTTTTCCCCGATACACCGGGAGATTACCTTCCCAAATGGATATTCTACTTTGCAATGAGTATCATAACCGAAACGGCAGGTACGTTTACCTCCGTTGCAAAAACAGGCTATCTTTCAACCATAACCCCCGAACCACTTGAACGTTCAAGGCTTATTGCTACGGCAAACGTGGCATCCCATCTTGTTGAGGACTTACCAAAGCAATTATTCGGAATCATATACGACCTTGTGACAAATAAGGTTATTAACATACATCTGCCGAAATTATTTGCTTCCTTTGGTCTTGTATGCTCCGGACTTTCCGCAATATTTGCTTTGTACTTCGTGCTAAACTCCCGCGAAAGAGTTTCACAGTCCATAAAGCAACCCTCTGTCAAGCATTGCTTCAAGGCAATCCTCCACAACAAGCCTATGTTCACCTATCTTCTATCCTCGTTCCTGTCGGGCTTCAGTATAGGTCAAAGCCGTACAAACTTCTATATAGACGTTATAGGCTCAATCACCTGGAAAACTATTGTAGGTATCCCTGCATTCCCCGTTAAATTCATCAGTTACAGTTTCGTTGAGCCATTACGTAAAAGATTCTCCACAAAAGCCCTATGGATTCTTGAGGATGCCTGGACAGATATGCTATGGCTTACGGTCTTCGGCATAGGCTCTATTAAGGGCAATTTCCAGAAAAAGGGCGTTATCCTGCCATTGATGGGAATTGAGGAAGTTTTCGAAATGTGCGTTTACGGTTTAAGACGAGTTATCCCTGCCGAAATCAAGAACGAAGCCCTTGACTACAGTGAATGGAAATACGGCTACCGTTCAGAGGCTATGACGGGTGTTTCGATGGACCTTATATCAAAACTCCAACAAGCCATTATGAGTGGTGTAAATAACGTGGTTATGGGTAAAATCGGTTACATACAGGGTAAAGAAATCGGTACCCAGACCGACAAAACCAAGTGGTGGATTTTCGCACTCGGCACGGGCATCCCCATTATCACCTCAAGCCTCGGCATTATTCCCAAACTCTTCTATCCCCTTTCAGCAGAAAAAAGAACTAAGATGTACGAGGACCTTAGCGAACGAAGACTTCAGATGTCCGAATTTATGAAAACCGCTTCTAAGGAAGAAATTGCTATAAAAGCAGAAAACCAGCTTAACGGTATATTTGATTAATAAAAAAGACCTCCTATGGTTAACCATAGGAGGATTTTTTTGCCACAAAGGGCTTTTTATACTTTATTGCTTAGCTCCGTCATCAAACTTTTCAAGAACTTTAACACTTGCTGCGTAGCATTTTTCAAGACAATCCTTGTTAAGAGCATCGGGTGTGTCAAGTCTTGTATGATAGAAATCGGGAAGAGCATGACTGAGAGCTGTAACACCTGTTGCTTTGAGACCTGCCTGAGCAAATGCTGCTGAGTCAGTTGCACCACCGAGAGGAGGAACCATACCTTTTTTACAAGGAATGTTCAATTCCTCACAAGCTTCAATAAATAAGTCGGAAACATCTTTGTCAACTTTAACAGTACCATTAAGGTCACGATAGTTAACCATAAGCTCTTCTGATTGGGTAATTGTATCGTATGAATAAATAAATGTGGGAACATCGTTCATTTCGTCTTTATGAGCTTCACACCAAGCCTTGGCACCACGAAGACCGGCTTCTTCACTGCCCGTGAAAATAACGCCGATTTCTGTGTTTTCAAGTTCAATGTTTTCTTCCTGAAGCATTTTAAGGATACCCATACCGATATAACAACCTGAAAGGTTATCATTAGCGCCATCAACAACTCTTTTTTTGTTCCACATAAAGTAAAGACCGAACCAGAAGGGTACAAAAGCAAGTGTACCAAGACCAAACTTTGTTACAAGAGAGCCTTCAAGAACACCCGCTACGCTTAAGATAGCGATAGCAAGAAGATAGAAAGCACCGATGAAGCAAAGCATCATATGAATGTCAAAGCCAAGATATGTAAACTTGTATTTGAAGGGCCATTCCCAACAAGCATCAACGTGACCAACAAAGATAATTCTTCTTTTCACTTCACCTGAGGGCTTTTTGAAACCTGTTGCGTTATGACCGGTTTTTTCCTTGAAGAACTTATCAACAATTTTCTTGTAAAGACCAAACTGCAAGAAGCAAAGAGTGAGACCCAGTGCAATAAACACAATTGATAAAGCAGGAATAAAGAAATATGAAATAAGTGCTAAGAAGCAACAGGTGATTGTGAAATAAATCCAACCGAAGAATGAACCGGGGTTTTCTTTGAATTCTTCAACATAGGCTCTGTCGCAACCTAATTCTTTCATTTTTTCCACTGCGTATTCGCAAGCCTGATGCTCACCCTTTGAACCGGGATCTCTTTTTTCAAAAGTGTTGCAGATATATGTGATTTCATCAATCATATATTGAGCAGCCTTGCCTTTTAAATCAATAATTTTACTTAAATCCATTTCTATCTCTCCTTTTTACACACAAAAACAGTTTTTATTGATTAATACTTATGTGCGCAAGACATATCCGGTTCATACCAACTTAAATAATTGCCGTATTTTGCTCTTACTGTATAGGTGTATTTAATACCCATTTCAACCTTTTTATCGGTGTAGCTTACGGTCTTTGCATTAACGGAACCTATTTGCACCCAGGGTCCGCTACCATCTTTTCTGAAAACAGAGTAACTTGTGCACCCCTTCACGGGAGACCATTTAAAGGTTATTCCGCTACGTGCACTTTTTACAGATAACATATCGGGTGTGTCAAGGTATACTGTTTTCCATCCTTTGGTATAATAGCCCGATGTAGTTTTTGAACCGTATGCTATAACCGTGTATGTGTATGCCGTTTTGTTTGAAACCTTTTTATCAATATATCCGGGCTTTGAAACCGTCGCTATTTTTGTCCAGGAGGTAGCGTTACCCACCTTTCTGTAAACATAGTAACTGCTTGCTCCCGAAACTGCATCCCAAGTAAGGGTTACGTTACCCGTTCTGTTGGCAACACTTACCTTAGGTGCACTAAGATACTTAACAGAAACACCCTTACTGTTATAAGATGAAACGGAGGAGCCGTAATAAGCCCTTATGGTATATTTGTAAGTAGCTTTATTTTTCACATCCGTGTCTTTATAAGATGCTGATGTAACATTACCTAAATAAGTCCACGATGATGCATTGTTAACCTTGCGGTATACTCTATACCCTGTTGCGCCGGAAACCTTGCCCCAGGTAACGGAAATATATCCGTAGCCGTTTTTAGCAGATTTAAGACTCGGATTCACCAATCGTCTTACTGCCCAACCGGCGGAATTATAAGAAGAGTACAATCCGTCGGAATTTGCTCTTATGGTGTATCTGTATGTTGTACCGGCCTTAGCAGTTTTATCAAGATACGATGTGCCTTTTACAGTGGCAAGATATGACCATCCATCTGTGCTTTTTACTTTCCTGTAAATTCTGTAACTATCCGCAACGGGATTTTCAGCCCATTTAAGTTGAATACCGTTTGAAACATTTGAGGTTGTAAGTCGGGGTGCCTCAATATAGATAATATTTTTAGCAACATAAACACTTATACCGACTTCGCTTTCGGCACGCACTGTATAATACATACGTTTTCCGTTTTGCGCCTTAGTATCCGTGTACTTGAGCACATCTGAGCCTACTGTTTCAATATAAGTCCAGCCTTTATCCCCTGAAGCTTTGCGATAAACTCTGTACCCTTCGGCACCTTTAACGCCATTCCAGGAGAAAGTCACACCTGTATAGGAGCAAGCTATGCTTTTTATAAGCGGTGCATCCAAATACATATTCTTAATCGGCGCCGAGCTTCCGCTGAGCTTTTCGCCATCGTGGGCACGAACAGTATAAACAACTGTTTCGCCACATCTTACATCTTCATCTGTGTAATTAAGACTTCCTGCAGGAAGTTCTTTTATCAATTCCGGCAAAGCTCCTTCGTAAACGGTACTTCTGTAAACATAATAGTTTTTTGCACCCTCCACCTCGGACCATGTAATTTTCACGGAACCTGAAGCATTAGTTGCCGTAACTCTTTCCGGCGGTGCAATATAGGTAAAGCCAACAGAATTATCTGTGTCAAGAATGCCTCGGCTTTCACCTATAACTGCTGCAACAGCATAGAAATATGTTTTTGCACTTTTTACGTTTTTGTCAATGTATTCACTCTCAGTTACCTGATTAACCTGAACCCAACCGCTACCATCATTTCTGTAAACAGCATAAGCATCGGCATAGCTTACAGGCACCCAAGAAACCCTTATACCGCCTTCGTAAAGCTCGGGATTTGCAGAACCCATAGCACCAATTCTGAGAAGAGGAGCCGAGGTGTCACTCATAAGACTTTCGCCCTTGGGACTTATCGCCTTTACTGTATATGTATATGTTTCATTCCAATTAACATTTGTGTCTGTAAACTCAAGTGGCTCGTTTGCATTAACTTCAGCAAGCTTTGTGTAACCCGAATAATCGTCAACACGTGATAAAACATATTTTATTGCACCAGTAGAGCTCTCCCAGGTAACCCTTATACCCTTAGCTACATTCTCGCTATTAATATTCTTGGGAGCAGCAATAAAATAAATCGGGTCAGATTCAATTATCGCACCCTCCGATGTTGAAAGGGTGGGACAAACGGCATAGCGGTATTCCGTACCGCTTGCTAAACCTGTATCACTGAACGAAGTGAACTCTGCACTTACCGAACCTGCCTTTGTCCAGGAGGTTTCCGTAGCATTTTTACGGTAAATATTATAGCCTGTAACACCGTTCACAGGTGCCCACGCAATCTTCACTCCTGCTTTTTCAAGGGTAAGCGATGTAACCTCGGTAGGAGCAACACGTGTAACAGTATAGCCTGTGGGACTGTATGCACTGTCACCAAGGTTTGTGCAAGCCTTTACGGAATAAATATAAATTCTGCCTGCGCTCACATTTGTATCGTCGAAGCTTGTACCTGTAGCTGTAGCATATTCTACAAGCTCAGCTTCCAGACCTCTGTCTCTGCGGTAAATAATATAATGAGTTGCCTGAGGATGTTGCGCCCAGGTTATACGAATACTCTTCAAAGTATTGGCTACGCTTGTAATATTAGGGGTAGCAACATAAGTTATAGCCTCCCCTGTACTTGCGTTCGGTGTTGCATAAACATCCGTAGAAGAAACAATGTCATACTCGTAGCTCTCACCGTCAACTACCGTTGTATCCTTATAAATTGTACCGGAGTTAACGTTACGTTTTGCAATTTGTGTCCACTGATTTTCACCCGAGGCTCGACGATAAATCAAATAAAAATCCGCACCTGAAGTAGAATTCCATGTAAGCTCCACACCGCCAACAGCATTTTTTATAGTGCTTATAACAGGTTTTTCAATATATTTGCACGAAACACCTATTGCATCATATAAACTAAGTCCGTAATTATTGAATGCCCTTACCGAATATGTATATGTTGTACCACTCACAAGTCCGGTATCAACAAACTCTGTTTCTGAAGCACCAACCTCAGCGATACTTTCCCAACCTGTTGTACTCGTACAACGTCTGATTTCATACCCGTTAGCGCCTTCAACAGCATTCCATGACACTCTGAGACCATCAATATCAGGCTCAACACCCTTAAGGGCAGGTTTTGCCAGAGTTGATATATTGGTATACTCTGCAATAATCTGACGTCCGTCGGAAGGTGTAATATTTTTATCGCTTTCTGTTGTAGAGTAATATTCATTACAGTAAAAAGCAATATCCGTTGCAGGACGGTTTTCATCAATAACCTTAAACTGCAGTTTAAAGAAATCCTTAGCCCCGGTGGTTGATACTGCAATATCATTCATATATGCAATAACGTATAAATTCGGATTGCTTTCACTGACGCCGTATGCATAGGTACCTTCAAAATTTTTGACAGTGCCGTCTTCGGTAGTTGTTTTCTCAACAGGTCCACAGTTTACAGGCTCAAGAACAGTACTGTCAAAATCTACGTTAAGAATAATACCACCGATATTCTTTTGTTCTTTTGTAATACTTACGGTATAAGTAAGCAAATCTCCGTCTATATTTTCACCTTTTACCGAAAACAAAGTTTTTACATTGTAGGCGGCAAGAGTAGGTACAGCAGTCATGGTAAAAATCGACAGACACATTACCAAACATAAAATTAAAGAAATAGATTTTTTTAACATAAATCCTCCTAAATCGAGATTTATATTCAAAATTAAAGAAAATAAAATCCTTTGTTTTTAATAACTATCCCTCGCACATAGCGTGCGAGGGTATAATTTTTAATAGCGGTCTTTGCAGGCAATACCCTTTGTGTTGTAAGCACTTGTTGATGAACCGTAATATGCTCTTACGGTGTATTTGTAGGTTACGCCTTTTTTAGCTGTTTTGTCAAGATAGCTGATTTTTGAATTACCTTTAACTGTTGCTAACTTTACCCAGCTACCGTTACCTGTTTTACGGTATACGATATAGCCT
>JAZNVE010000112.1:0-13274 GCA_045592665.1 Acutalibacteraceae bacterium | reverse complement strand
CCCTTTTCCAAAAGGTATTTTTTAAACTGCTCAACCTTTGGTATATACAGAGACAGCAATTCGGGGAGCTTTGTTAAATATTTATTTGTTAAATCAAGAGAATGCAAAATAAGATATGATGGACTTGTTGAAGAGTTAGGCGGAGCACCGATGCCTGCGTGCGGTTTTGCAATGGGGCTCGAAAGACTTGTTATCGCTATGGAAGAAAGCGGTATTCCTTTCCCGGCAGCACCCAAATGCAACCTTTCAATTGTTACAGCAGGAGAAAATGCTCTTCTTAAAGCTCTTGAGCTTTCCGCAGACCTCAGAAGTCAGGGTTACAGCGTAAATATTGACACTGTTGGTCGTTCAATTAAAGCACAAATGAAATATGCCAATAAGTTGAATTCGGAATATACAGTTGTTATAGGTGATAATGAGCTTGAAGAAGGCGTTGCGGTACTTAAGAGTATGGATGACGGCACTTTGACTGCGGTTTCTCTTGAAAGCTTTGATGTTGCTTTTGAAAGAGCATATATGAACAAGGCTGTTGCGGAATTTGACAATGCAGACTTTTCACTTCTTACCCAGATGGATATAAATAATCTTTTAAGGTGATTTTTTATGGAGATTATAGACATTTCCAGAGATTTACTTAAAACCCCCGTTTATCCGGGTGACCCCGAGGGCTACGTTGACCCTATAAAGAATCTCAGGGCAGGGGACAGCTGTAATCTTAACTCGATTTACACTTGTCTTCATACTGCTACCCATATTGATGCACCATTGCACTTTATTGAGGGCGGGAGCACTATCGACAAATTTCCGATGGAGCTTTTTATTGGCGAGTGCCTTGTGGTTGAGACACCGCCCGGACCTATTACAGGTGCTTTTGCTGAGGATGCTTTTCCGTGGCGTGACTGCGAAAGAGTATTAATTAAGGGTAACGGTCTTTCATACCTTATGGAAAGCAGCGCGTACTATGTTGTGGATTCTGGTATAAAGCTTATAGGTACTGATTCTCAGACTATTGGTAATCACTCGTCAAATCAGATTATACATCGGGCTTTACTTAGTGCGGATATTCCCATTCTTGAGGGCCTTGACCTTTCGGATGTTGAGCCCGGCAGATACTTTCTTATGGCTCAACCACTTAAGGTTTCGGGTGTAGAGGCAGCACCTTGCAGAGCACTTCTTATTAAAGAGCATTTATTCTGGACAGGGTCAAGAGGTTAATTTTTTTATCGTTTACTCACCAATTTCACAGGTTGAAAACAGGTTTTATTCTTGTTTTTTCTTGACCTTGAAATTGGTGTGATTTTTCTTTGAAAACTATTGATTTCTTATATTAAGAGGTATATATTAATTATAGATAGGAGATGTGTTATGCGATTAGATAAATACTTAAAAGTATCACGTATCATTAAGCGACGCACTGTTGCTAATGAAGTGTGTGATGCAAAGCATGTTGAGGTTAACGGCAAGGTTGCACGTGCTTCTTACGAAGTAAAAACGGGTGATGTTATTGCTATTCAGATGGGCTCTAATCTTACAAAGTATAGGGTTCTTTCGGTGAACGAATATGCTAAAAAGGATGAGGCTTCAAATATGTATGAGGTGATTAATTAGCATGACGGACATTTTAGGAGCAGTTATCACTTTTGTGTTAGGCTTAGGTATTGCTACATTAAACTATTATATATCAAAATATTTCCTTGAAAAAAATCCCGACAAATTTGCTATGACAACAGTTGTTAAACAGATTTTTAATGTTGGATATCTTGTAGCGGTGTATATGTTGGGGGATTTTTTGTCATTTAAATTGTCGTATTTGCTCATTGGTGCGGTCTTGGGAATATCTTTACCTATGTTAATCTATACGCGAAAGCTGCTAAAGCTCAACGAGGCAAAACGGTCAGAAACACGTGAAACAGAAGGTGAGTCGGATGGGTGAAAAATCAGAGGTTATAATTAAGCTTTTTGGTTTTCTTGATGTGACCGGTGAAGTTATCGGTATGTGGATTATACTGGGCGTAATCACGTTAATTTCATTGATTGTAAGAATTACTCTCAAAGAAAAACCCGGTAAATTCCAGAATATCATAGAAACGGGAATTGAGTATCTCGACAACTTCTTTGGCGATACATTAGGAAAAAAGAAATCAAGAAAGCATTTTACTTTTCTTGCTTCTTTGTTTATTTTTATAATATTTTCAAACTATTCCGGACTCTTTCCGGGTATGGGAATGACTGAATTTGTCAAAGCACCAACATCATCTCTTTCGGTGACTGCGGGTCTTGGTATTGTAACTTTTGTTTTCTTGCAGGTTGCAGGCTTGCGTCATAGTGTCAAGCACTATTTTAAAAGATTTGTAAGCCCTATGTTTTTTATGCTCCCCCTGTTGTTGCTTGACGAGGTTATAAAACCCGCTTCCCTCGCCTTGAGATTGTACGGTAATATTTTTGGTGAGGAAACCGTAACGGAGGAGCTATACCATATTTTACCCATTGGGGCTCCCGCGGTAATGATGATTTTATCATTGCTTTTCTGTGCGTTACAGGCTATTGTGTTTACGATGCTTGTATCAATATATCTTGATGAAGTTACTGAAGAATAATATTTTAAAGGAGAAATAAAAATGGAAAATTCAGGAATTATTGCTATTGCAGCCGCTATCGCTATCGCTATAAGTACACTTGGTCCCTCCATTGGTCAGGGTCTTACGGCAAAAGCCGCTATGGAAAGCATTGCGAGACAGCCCGATGCAGCAAAAGACATTCGTTCAACACTTATTATTTCACTTGCTCTTATGGAGGCTCTTACAATTTACGGTCTTCTTATCGGCTTTATGCTCATTTCGAAAATCTGAAAAATTCAAAGGTGATATAAATGAATATACAAATTTCTGTCATAATATGGACTGTGATTTGTTTTGTTGCCTTAATGCTTATTTTACGCAATCTTCTTTTTAAACCGTTGCTTGATGTTATGGATAAACGAAACGAACGTCTCGCAAACGCCCGAAAGAAAAAATCGGAAATTGAAAATGTCGTTCGCGAGCATAAAGAAAAGCTTGCAGAACAACAGGCTCTGTATATCGAGAATCAAAAAAGAAACGTTGCAGAAAAGCTTAATGCCATTCAGGATGAAAGTAAGGATGCTGTTATACAGGCAAAGAAAAAGCGTATAGCTGATGTTGAGGCTTTTCGTGTGGCTACTACTGAAGAATGCGAAAAGGCAATAAATGATGTGAGTATCAATGCCGGAAAAATTGCGGAAGCTTTTGCACGACAGGTAATTGCAAGATAGGGGCGGTATTATGGAAATACAGTATGTTATCATAAACTTTCTGTTAGTTATCGCTATTGTTGTTATTGCAGGCAGAAAAACTATTAAATCCATTTTTTCGAAACGTTTAAATCGTATTAATGAGGAATTTGAGGAAATTGAACAAATCGAGAAAACCGAGCTTCCCGAGCTTAAGGATTTTGAACCGGAAGCCCAGGAGGTTCAATTATCCGACGATATAAAAAAGGCCGAGCTTGAAGCACAGGCTAAAATAAAAAGAATAGAAGCATTCGCCAGAAGAGAATGTCATGAAATCCACAAAGAGGCTGTTGAAAAAGCGGGTGTGGAAATACTTGAAAACATAAAAAAGAATGTCTGTGAATTGTTTTCTCAGGAGCCATATTTAAGTGCTTTGAGGGCACACGAAGAGGAAATGATAGACAACATTCTCAATGAGGTGAAGCTTACTCCCGGAGACTTAACCTATCTTAAGCATCACGATGTTTTATATGTTACACTCAGCTCTGCACACAAGCTTCCTGAGAAAATAGTTGAAAAGGTTGATTCTTTTACAACTGAAATGTTAAACCGGGTTAACGGTAAAACTTCCCTTTGGGTACTGGAGGACCCTTCGCTTATAGGTGGCCTTAAACTCAGAATAGGCGACACGGTGTATGATTGCACCGTATTGGAGGATCTTTACAGATATGAAAAAAGCCTTCGCAGAGTGCACATTCCGTTTGAAATAGGTGAGGATGAAATTCTTAAGGAGTTCACTCATAAAGCAGAAACCTTCAAACCTAAAATCCACGTGTATCAGCTTGGTCGCGTTATGACCGTATCGGACGGCATATGCTGGATGGATGGTCTTGCGGATATTATGTACGGTGAGGTTATTGAGTTCGACTGTGGCGAACGCGGAATGGTGCTTGATATTCAGCATAACCGTATCGGTTGTGTTGTTTTCGGTAAGTATGAGAATATTGAGAGTGGTAGCCGTGTTAGACGTATCGGCAGAATCGCAACTGTTCCCGTAGGTGATGAGCTTCTGGGTAGAGTCGTTGACTCCGTTGGTAATCCTATTGATGGTGAGGGCTACATTACTACCGAAGAACGCAGACCCATAGAATTCAGAGCACCTGCCATTCTTGAACGCGAGAGTGTAAGTGAGCCGCTTTACACAGGTTTAAAAGCGGTTGATGCACTTGTGCCCATAGGTAAGGGTCAGCGAGAATTAATTATCGGTGACCGACAGACCGGTAAAAGCGCCGTTGCAATTGATGCTATTATAAACCAAAAGGGCAAAGATACCGTCTGTATATATGTTGCTATCGGTCAGAAGGAATCAACAATTTCCGAAATAAGAGAAGTTCTCGAAAGATACGATGCACTTAAATATACTATCATCGTTGCAGCTTCTGCATCTGATTCTGCAGCCACTCAGTATATTGCACCCTTCAGTGCAACAGCTATGGGCGAACACTTTATGTATAACGGAAAAGATGTGCTCATTGTATATGATGATTTGTCAAAGCACGCCGTAGCATACCGAGAGCTGTCGCTTCTTTTGCATAGACCTTCAGGTCGAGAGGCGTATCCGGGAGATATCTTTTATTTACATTCAAGATTGTTGGAGCGCTCAGCAAAATTGTCCGAAAAAATGGGTGGTGGTTCTATGACAGCGCTACCCATAATAGAAACACAGGCAGGGGATATTTCTGCATATATTCCCACCAATGTTATATCAATTACAGACGGTCAGATATTCCTTGACGGTGAGTTGTACAACGAAGGACAGCGACCTGCTATTAATGTGGGACTTTCCGTTTCACGTGTAGGTGGTTCAGCACAGACCAAGCTTATGAAACAAGTATCCGCAAATCTTCGTACAAAGCTCGCACAATACCGTGAACTAATAGGCTTTGTTCAATTCGGTGCGGAGGTTGATACTGAAACAGCCAAAACCATTGAAACAGGTAAAAGACTTACCGAAGGTTTAAAACAATCCCGTTATAAGCCTCTTGATGATAAATATCAGGCGTTGTTGCTTCTGGCGATTTCAGAGGGTTACGGTGACGATGTGCCCGTTGAATCGATATCGGTATTTGAAGAAGAGCTTTATAAGTTTTTTGATGCACAGTACAGCGGAATAATGAGTGTTCTTGAAAAAGGTGATAAGCTTAGCAAAGAAACTCTTGAGCAAATAAAAGAAGCTTTGAGTGAATTTAAAAAGAAGGTTAAATAAATGCCTACCGAACAGATTCTTAAAAAGAAGCTAAAAGGTGTAACCACTACACGTAAAATTTCAAAGGCAATGAAAACTGCGGCTACTGTAAAGTATTCGCAGTTAAGTGCCGTGCATTCGGGCTATTCGGAGTACGCAACACAATGCCGTGAGCTTTACGAAAATTGCAAAAAGGATTATATAAACGTATTTCCGTCAGGTAATCCCGATGCTCCCGTTTGCTATATAATTATGGCTTCGAACAAGGGTATGTGCGGTAATTTTAATGCTGATTTATTTTCTTATGCAGAGAATCTTATCTCAAAAGAAAATAAGAAAACAGAGCTCATACTATGCGGTGAAAAAACCATTTTTTATTTTAAAAATAAGGAATACAAAGCCGTAAGAGAATATGTTTTTGCGGATGTTCCCAAGTTTTCAGCGGCTAAAGAGTTTTATGATGAATTAATTATATTGCTTTCGGAGAGAGCGTACAGTTCAGTTAAAATAGTTTATCCTCAGTATGTTAATATGGTACGACAGTACCCTTGTGAAAAAGAATTGTTTAATTCTGAAAACACAAAGAATAACGATACAAGTGATGTGCTTTTTATACCCGATAAAGAAACGGTTATAAAGCAAAGCTCTGAAAAAATAGTTGCATCAATGCTTTACGGTTTTATTCTTGAAACGGCGATCGGTGCTCAGGCAGCCACGGTTATGAGTATGCGTTCTGCTTATGATGCAGCGGTTGAGTATGAAGAAAAGCTTGAAAGTGAAATAAATAGAAAAAGACAGAGCAGGGTTACAGCGGATGTTATAGAAACCTTTGCGGAATATTATAGAGAAGAGGAGTAGTATATATGGCAAAAGGTTCCATTGGTATGGTTCAGCGAATAACGGGCCCTGTTGTTGATGTTTTATTTAATTTTGATGAAATTCCGGAAATACTCCACGCTCTTGAAATTCAGGTACGTGATGAGGTTTATGTTCTTGAGGTTTCTCAGCATCTCGGCAATGGTGAGGTCCGTTGTATATCTATGTATCCTACGGACGGTATTTCGCGCGGAGTGAAAGCAATAGATACGGGTATGCCCATTACCGTTGGTGTGGGTGAAGAAACTCTCGGTCGAATGGTAAATGTTATAGGACAGCCGATTGATATGGGCGAACCTATAAAAGCAAGGGAATATTGGCCCATTCATCATCCTGCACCTCCTTTTATTGATATCGTTCCGTCTGAGGATGTGCTTGAAACAGGTATTAAGGTTATAGACCTTATGACACCTTATGTAAAAGGCGGTAAAATCGGTCTTTTCGGTGGTGCCGGTGTTGGTAAAACCGTTCTTATTATGGAGCTTATAAGAAACGTTGCTTTTGAGCACGACGGATATTCGGTGTTTGCAGGTGTCGGTGAGCGTTCAAGAGAGGGAAATGACCTTTGGAACGAAATGAAGCAATCGGGAGTTCTCGATAAAACAGCACTTGTTTTCGGTCAGATGAATGAGACCGCGGGTGCCAGATTACGTGCTCCGTTAGTTGGCCTTACTATGGCGGAATATTTCCGCGAAAGCTCCCATAAAGATGTGCTTCTCTTTATAGATAATATTTTCCGTTTTACACAGGCGGGTTCAGAGGTTTCTGCACTTCTCGGAAGAATGCCCTCGGCAGTTGGTTATCAACCCACCCTTGCCAGTGAAATGGGTAAGCTTCAGGAAAGAATAGTTTCTACGGGTAACGGCTCAATCACATCCGTTCAGGCAGTCTATGTGCCTGCGGATGACCTTACTGACCCGGCTCCTGCCACAACCTTCTCGCACCTTGATTCAACCACCGTTCTTTCACGAAAAATTGTTGAATTGGGTATTTATCCGGCAGTTGACCCCTTAGAGTCAACCTCGAGAATTCTTACCCCTGATTATGTGGGTGAAAGACATTACCGTGTAGCCAAGGAAACACGGAGGGTGTTGCAGAAATATAATGAGCTTCAGGATATTATTGCAATTCTCGGTATGGATGAGCTTTCACAGGAGGATAAAGCACTGGTAAAAAGAGCAAGAAGAGTTCAGCGCTTCTTCAGTCAGCCTTTCCACGTTGCGGAGAAATTTTCGGGCTACAATGGCGTATACGTTCCTTTGGATAAGACTATCGAGGGTGTGGAAATGATTCTGAACGGCGAGCTTGACCACATACCTGAGCAATACTTCCTTATGTGTGGTGCAATAGATGACGTTATAAATAAATATAACGAAGAGTATGGTGATGATAATGAGTGAGGCTTTGTCACTTAAGGTTATTACACCTGAAAAGGAATATATTTATGAAAATTGTGAGTCCGTAAGCTTCTGTATTAATGATAATCAAAAAGGTAATTCAGGCGGAAGCTACGGTATACGTAAGGGTCACGCAAAGGCAATATTCAGTTTGGATAAGGGTAAACTTTATGCTTCAAAAAACGGTGAAGTAGCAGTTAATGCAATTGTCTCTACGGGATTTGCGAAAGTCGAGAATAATATTGTAACAGTAATAGTTGACGAATTTAATATATCATAAATAACAGAGTGAGGATGTGCAATAAAATACATCTTTGCTCTGTTTTTTAGTCATCTTGACTAATATGCTCAATATTTTTCTGTTAAAATGACAGAAATTGGTAAATGTACATAAAAATATTGACAGTATCACTTGTAAGTGATACAATTTGTATGAAAAGAGAATAACACAGAAAGGGATGTTTTTATGAACATTACTATCGTTGGCCGTAAATGTAACCCTCGTGAAGACTTCCGTCTGCGTGCAGAAAAGCGCTTGAGTAAAATCGACAAGCTTTTCGGTGAGGAGGCTGCCGCGAAGGTAACCGCAACTGTCGAAAAAACCTGCCATATTGTTGAGGTGACAGTCACCAAAAGCGGTATGATTTTCCGTGCCGAGGAAAGTGCGGAAAATATGATTGATGCTCTTGATAATTGTGTTGATTCCCTTATAAGGCAAATTCGTAAAAATAAGACTCGTCTTGATAAAAAACTTCATTCAGAGGTTCTTGATGATTTCTTTGAGCCGGTTGATGAAGATGAAGATTTTGACATAATCAGGGAAAAAACCATTTCTCTTAAGCCTCAAAGTGTCGAAGAAGCTATCTTACAGATGAATCTTTTGGGTCACAAATTCTATATGTTCCTCAATGCGGATACGGATGAAATAAATGTTGTTTACAAACGTAACGCAACGGGATACGGTGTTATTGCACCGGATAATTACAAGTAAATTTATTGGATATTTTATAGACTCCTTTCAAAACAGGCAGACAGCATTCGCTGTCTGTTTGTTTTTTAATGTTGCAAAAATGGGAAAAGCGTAATATAATGTATTTTGTAGTATATTAAGCACATATTTATGTGTTGGGAGGAAGATTTATGTTTTGTCCTAATTGTGGAATAAAATTAGATGATGGCACAGCTTTTTGCGGTAATTGTGGCTTTAATGTAGCTGAGAGTGAAGGTGCAGGCGAAACCGCGCTGTTGACAGAACCACCGGTTAATTTTGTTCGTAACAATCCGACCGTTGCGGTTTCAAAAAATAAACCGATAACACAGGCACCTCAATCAAACGTGCAACCGAGCTCTCATAATAAAGAGGCAACACCCAAGAAAGAAAAATCAAAGAAACAGAAGAACCAGACCGAAGGAAAAAAGAAGAAAAAAACAGGCTTAATTGTTACCCTTATTCTTGTTTTCCTTGCTTTGGTAATAGGTTTTGTGGCTATAGTGGGTCTTGTTGTGGGCTCCTTCTTCATTTCTCCCAAGGCAACGGCTAAGGATTTTGCTTCAAAGCTTGCAAACCAGGATGTTCAGGGTATATATGATTTGATGTTCACGGAGGGTTCCGTTGTTACTTATGAGCAATTTAACGATGAATATCTTAATAACGAAAAATTCGTGCTCAGTGCTTTTGGCGGTAATGAAAACTACGAGGTTGTAGAAATCAGTGAGGACGAGAACGAAACTGTTTTTGAAATCCGATACTACAACGGTATCGTTATGAATGTAACTGTGGAAAAAACAGAAGATGGTTTTTTGTATTTTGATGAATACCGTGTGATTACGGATGCTTGCCCCGGTTATGAGGTATATATTCCCGATGGTGCAAAGCTTTATGTTAACGAAGCGGAGATTACTTCCGAGCCCGAATATGATCCGGTTACAGCCCTTAATAAATACAATGTTACACCTCTTTTGACAGGCGAGTATGATTTAAAGGTTGAATTTATGGAAAACACATACGAAAAACGCATTTATGTGTTGGATGATGTGTGTTACAATACCATAATTCTCGATGCGGATGAAATTGCTTGTGGCAGTGAAATAAAAAATGCGGATGCTTACACAACCGACGATGCAGAGGCATTCTTCGGTAAAATGATGGATGAATACACTTTTAATTCTTATCGAGTTGTTTACTACGGCACGCCCGAAAGCCTTTTGACATATGGAATTGAAAGCATTATTGTGAACGATTATCGTTTGTATACCGATAAGGAATATGGTTCTGAAGTCGAAAAAGTTACCGATAATGCTAAAGACGGTATTTTAATTTCCGATATTATGAGCGAGGATGAATATAATTCTCTTTATTCAAATTCCGAGGGATATGCAGTTTACAAGCTTTCAGAGGTACAGAATAAGATTAATGCGCTTTGGGGTACAGGGGCTATAAGTGTTTCAAGCCTTATGAATGAAAGTGATGTTATTACTTCCAAAGGCTTCTTGCTCCGTGATAGTCAAAATGCCGAAAAGGGAAAATTTGATTATTACGGCAAGGTTAAATCCTCAAAATTCGATGCAGGTGCCAACCGCGTGGTAATTGATGCGTATATCTTAAAATGCGACGTTGAAAATAAAAAGATTTACGATGAGGGCACGGGCTTGCAGATAGCTTCAGGTCAGATTAACCGTGGTGCAGGTGTTGATTTTGATGCTATTGTGAATGAGCTTAAAATTAATACAAAAAAGCTTGAAACAATAAGATTTAGCTTCCAGCTTTCCGGTGCAGGTGTTACACTTTTGGGTGCTACGGAAAATGCTGTTTCAAAGGATGTGCTGAATGCTCAAAATGTAGTTCTTGAAGCATATGCCCATAGCTTCTATATGAAAACCAAGGCTGATGGCGGACTTAATATGCGTTTCGAGCCGACGGATAAATCGCAGGTTATAAAGCTTATACCAAACAAATCTGCTGTTGAGGTACGCGGATACGGCTCCAACGTTAAGGGTTGGGTTTATGTATATTGGGGTGGCTACGAAGGCTGGGTAAACTACAAATATCTTACCCCTGCTGAGTATACATCACAGCCCTCCGGTGAGGTTTTTTGGTATAAGGTAAAAGCGGATGGTGGTCTTAATATGCGTAATGCAGACAACCAGAAAGGTAAATTGATTAAGCTTATTCCCGATAAATCCGTTGTTAAGTTTATTTGTTATAATGCGGATGCCACTTGGGCGTACGTGATTTATAACGACTCTTATGCAGGTTGGGTAAATACAAATTATATTAAATATTCACATTCAAGCTAAGATTGTCGGTTTGATAATTTGCCTCGTTCAAAGGTGGCTTTGGACGAGGCTTTTTTGTATCATTTTTCTTTGTGGAAAATATAATGTAAGGTCAGAGATAGATTTTAAGGAATATGCAACTAAAAATTCCTTGATTTTCAATGATTTTTAGTTAATATAAAGAAGATTAAAAATGCACTTGAAAAATACTTTTAAGGGTTATATAATTGTTATAATATTAACATTTTATTAAAAAGGAGAAATATATATGGCAAGGGTTTATAACTTCTCAGCAGGTCCCTCAATGCTTCCCGAGGAAGTATTAAAAAAGGCGGCAGCAGAGATGCTTGACTATGAAGGTTGCGGTCAGTCCGTCATGGAGATGTCACACCGCTCAAAGGTTTTTGATTCTATCATTAAATCTGCAGAGTCTCTTTTAAGAGAACTTATGAATATTCCGGACAATTACAAAGTTCTTTTCCTTCAGGGTGGCGCTACAACTCAGTTTGCAGCAATCCCGATGAACTTTATGAACAATAGCGGTAAAGCGGATTATATTATCACAGGTCAGTGGGCTAAAAAGGCTTTCGGCGAAGCAAAAAAATATGGTGATGCAGTTGCGGTTGCTTCATCTGCCGATAAGACTTTCTCTTATATTCCCAAAACAACCCGTGAAGATTTCCGTCAGGATGCAGACTATGCATACATCTGTATGAACAATACAATTTACGGTACTGTTTTTCATGAACTTCCCGATACAGGTGACGTTCCTCTTATTGCAGATATTTCAAGCTGCTTCCTCTCAGAACCTCTTGATGTTACTAAATTTGCTATGGTTTATGGCGGTGCTCAGAAAAACATTGCACCTGCAGGTCTTACAATCGTAATCGTTCGTGAGGATATTCTCGGTAATGCACGTGATTACACACCCATGATGCTCGATTACAAAGTACACGCAGATGCAGATTCACTTTCAAATACACCTCCCTGCTACACAATTTACATCTGTAAACTTGTGCTTGAATGGATTAAATCAATCGGCGGTCTTGAGGCTATGGCTGAGCGTAACCGTAAAAAAGCAAAAATTCTTTACGATTTCCTCGACAATAGCAAAATGTTCCGCGGTACTGTTGTTCCCGAGGACCGTTCACTTATGAACGTTCCCTTTGTTACAGACAGTGATGAGCTTAATGCTAAATTTGTAAAAGAAGCAGAGGCAGCAGGTTTTGTTAACCTTAAAGGTCACAGAAGTGTTGGCGGTATGAGAGCTTCTATTTACAACGCAATGCCCATTGAAGGTGTTGAAAAGCTTGTTGAGTTTATGGCTAAGTTTGAAGAAGAAAATTCCTGAAAGGAAGATTTATAATGTTTGATATTCTTACACTTAATAAGATTTCACAAATCGGTCTTAAAGAGTTGGATGAAAAATACAATATCACCGATAGTTGTGATGCTCCCGACGGTATTATCGTCCGTTCTGCTGCAATGCATGACTACAACTTCAACGAAAAAACTCTTGCAGTAGCAAGAGCGGGTGCAGGTGTTAACAATATCCCCGTTGACGAATGCACTAAAAAGGGTGTAGTTGTATTCAATACTCCCGGTGCTAATGCAAACGCAGTTAAGGAGCTTGTTATCGGCGGTCTTATGATGTCCTCAAGACGTGTTGTAGCCGCTTATGACTGGTGCAAAACCCTTAAGGGCGAAGGCGAAAACGTTGGTAAGCTCGTAGAAAAGGGTAAGTCACAGTTTGCAGGTCCCGAAATCCTCGGTAAAACTCTCGGTGTAGTTGGTCTTGGTGCTATCGGCAGACTTGTTGCAAGTGCTGCAAATTCTCTCGGTATGAAAATCGTTGGTTACGATCCTTATTTCAATGAAGAATTCAAGGGTGAGCTTCCCCTTGATACTGAGTACGTTGATTCTCTTGATGCAATATACGAAAAGTCCGATTACATCACGCTTCATCTTCCTTGCGTTCCCGCAACAAAGGGTATGATTAACGCAGATACAATTGCTAAGATGAAGGATGGCGTTCGTATTCTTAACTTTGCACGTGGCGAGCTTGTTGTTGGTGAGGATATGGCAGAGGCAGTTAAATCCGGTAAGGTTGCTGCTTATGTTACCGATTTCCCCTCGGATGAGGTTATAGGCGTTGAAAACGTAACTGCACTTCCTCACTTGGGCGCATCGACTCCCGAAAGCGAAGAAAACTGTGCATATATGGCAGCGGTTG
>JAZNVE010000111.1:0-3644 GCA_045592665.1 Acutalibacteraceae bacterium | reverse complement strand
TTTTTTGGAGCTGGAAACGTGACTCGAACACGCGACCTGCTCATTACGAATGAGCTGCTCTACCAACTGAGCTATTCCAGCAATTATTATACGCAAGTAGTATTATATATAATTGTTTTGAGTTTTTCAAGAGGGAAAATTTAAAATTCGTAATGCTTAATGCGTAATTCGTAATTAAAGGGGCACTTCGTGCCGTTATATTCGCGTTTCGCAAAGCGAAACATATCGCGTACGAAGTACATATCGCATCGTCAGATATATCGCACCGTAGGTATATCGCACCCAAAGGGTATAAAGGGTAGTTCTCTTTCCGCTATTCTTTGATAATATAGAAAAATAAAACGTTTTTTCTTGAAATAACTGTTGACTTTAGCACTTTAACGTGCTACTATATGAACACGATTTTTTAAATGGCAAGTATTATGAAAGGAGCAACTATTTTTTGTTGCGTGGATGCTATGACACCTTTTAAAAACAGTTATGTTGATGAACTTTATGACGCTATTTTAAGCCTCGAAAATAAAGAGGAGTGTCAGGAGTTTTTTGAGGACCTTTTTACAATTAATGAAATAATATCTCTTTCCCAACGTCTTAGTGTGGCTAAGAAGCTTCAGGAGGGGAAGACCTTTTCCGTTATTACTGCGGAAACGGGTGCCAGCTCCGCTACTATCGGTAGGGTGAATAAATGCCTTTCCTACGGTACGGGCGGTTACAAGAAAGTTATAGACAGACTCAAAAACGAAAGTGACGAAAACAAATGAGCATAGATTTATCCATTTTAAGCAATTCTGAAAAAATAATATTCCAACTTCGATCTCTTTATGCGAAGTATGGTTATAAACCCTTTAAAATGAGCAAGTTTGAGGAATATGACCTTTACGGAAGTAACAAAGATTTCCTCGTTAGCGGTAATTGTATTACCTTTACCGATTCCGACGGTAGGCTTCTTGCTCTTAAGCCCGACGTAACCTTTTCTATTATAAAAAATCTTGACGATACCGCCAAAGGTGTTCAAAAGGTTTATTATAACGAAAATGTTTATCGTGTTACTAAAAAAGCAGGTGGCTTCAGCGAAATAATGCAGACCGGTATTGAGTGTATGGGCGATATCGGTACTGTCGATGTTTGCGAGGTAATTACTCTTGCTGCCCGTAGCCTTTATGCTATAAGCGAAAATTACGTTCTCGATATTTCCCATATGGGTATTCTCAGCGGTCTTTTTACCGCTATGGATTTGTCTGAGAGTAACAAGACCGAGCTTCTCTCTGCGGTTGCCGAGAAAAATATCGGTGTTATCCTTGCTTTATGTGAGCAATACGGTGTGGGTCAGGCTCTCAGTAATAAACTTATAGACCTTCTTAACGCTTACGGCAAACCCGAGACAGCTCTTAAGAAAATCGGTGATGCGGTAGTTAACGCCGAAATGCAGAATGCCTATAACGAGCTTTGCGAGGTTTGTAATAAATTAACCGATAAAGGCTATCAGGATAATATTAATATCGACTGTTCCGTTGTTAACGATATGAGCTATTATAACGGTATTGTTTTCAAAGGCTTTATTCACGGTGTGCCTACGGGTGTCCTTTCGGGCGGTCGATATGACCGGCTTATGGAGCGTGTTAACAAAAAGGCGGGGGCTATCGGTTTTGCGGTTTACCTTGATGAAGTTGACAGAATACTTCAGTCACCTGAAGAAGCAGAGAATAGCGACGATGACCAATATCTTAATATCGCTTTACCCAAGGGGAGACTCGGTGAAAAAGTATACGCAATGTTTGAACAGGCAGGTTTTGAGTGTCCTCAGATTCACGAAAAAAACCGTCGACTTATATTCGAAAATACCGAAAAGAAAATACGATATTTCTGGGTTAAACCCTCGGATGTTGCCATATATGTTGAGCGAGGTGCGGCGGATATCGGTGTTGCAGGTAAAGATATTCTTCTTGAATATTCACCCGATGTTTACGAGCTTCTCGATATGAATATGGGCAAATGCCGTATGTGTGTTGCGGGTAAAAAAGAATTTACCGACAACGGCACAAATACATTGCGAGTTGCCACGAAATTTGAAAATATTGCTAAAAATTACTATGCGGATAAATGCCGTGATATTGATATTATTAAGCTTAACGGCTCTATCGAAATTGCACCTATTTTAGGTCTTTCTGACGTTATTGTTGATATAGTTGAAACGGGTGCAACACTTCTTGAAAACGGTCTTGAACCTAAGGAAACCATAGTTAATATCAGTG
Source organism: Acutalibacteraceae bacterium (assembly GCA_045592665.1). Taxonomy (GTDB): domain Bacteria; phylum Bacillota; class Clostridia; order Oscillospirales; family Acutalibacteraceae; genus DTU089. Next base: position 1,392 of record JAZNVE010000111.1, on the reverse strand, counting down.
CAAGACTTATTTCAAACAAAGCCTCCTATAAATTTAAATCCGATAAAATTGATGTTTTGAAAGAGGCTCTTTCTACGATTGTGAGGGAAAAACAGTGATAAAAATATACGACCGTAAGGAAATTTCCATCGATGAAATTCTCGAACGAAGCAAACAGACAATTGATGTTGAGGGTATCGTTCAGGATATTATAAAAAATGTTAAAGAAAACGGTGACAAGGCACTTGTTGAGTATTGTAAAAAATTCGACGGTGCCAAGGATGATGTTATTGAAGTTACCGCCGAAGAAATAGATGAAGCGATTAAAGAGGTTGATGATGAGCTTTTAAATATCCTTCGTGAAGCAAAAGAAAATATAACCGCCTTCCACTCTAAACAGGTGAGAAACAGCTTTGTTATTAATGACAAAGAGGGGGTTATTATAGGTCAAAAGGTAATTCCCATTGAAAAGGTTGGTCTTTATGTACCCGGCGGTACTGCATCGTATCCCTCATCAGTTCTTATGAACTGTGTTCCTGCAAAAATCGCGGGATGTAGTGAAATTGTAATGGTTACCCCTGCTAAAGAGGGTAAGGTTAAGCCTGTAATACTTGCGGCGGCTAAGATTGCGGGAGTTGACAGAGTGTTTAAAATCGGCGGTGCTCAGGCGGTTGCAGCTCTCGCTTACGGTACCGAAAGTGTACCCAAGGTTGATAAAATTGTAGGACCCGGTAACGCCTTTGTTGCAGAGGCTAAGAAACAGGTTTTCGGTATGGTCGATATCGATATGATAGCCGGACCCAGCGAAATTCTTGTTGTTGCGGATTCTACCAATAACCCCGCACACATTGCGGCGGATTTGCTTTCACAGGCAGAACACGATAAAATGGCTACTGCAGTTCTTATTACCGACAGTATGGCTTTTGCCGAAAATGTAAGTGCAGAGCTTGAGAAACAGATTCCGCTCTTACCCCGTGAGGAAATTGCACGTTGCTCAATTGATACAAACGGTAAAATTATCGTAACTGATAACCTTGTTGAAGCAATGGATGTTTCAAATATTCTTGCTCCCGAACACCTTGAAATTCAGGTGGATAATCCTATGCAGTATCTTGGCAGACTTGACAATGCAGGCTCTATCTTTATGGGTCAGTATTCTCCCAAACCTCTAAGCGATTACTTTGCAGGTCCCAACCACGTTCTTCCCACAAGCGGAACTGCTCGTTTCTTCTCACCTCTTTCGGTAAACAGCTTTACAAAGCGTTCCAGCTTCATCTATTATACCGAACAGGCGCTTATGGACGCAAAGGACGATATTGTATGCATTGCCGAAAAGGAAGGTCTTACAGCTCACGCAAATGCTATAAAGGTGCGGTTTTAAGGTAAGGTGATATTATGTCCTATGACGTAACA
>JAZNVE010000110.1:0-7965 GCA_045592665.1 Acutalibacteraceae bacterium | reverse complement strand
TTTTTATGCTTTTTAGCGTAAGCCTTAGCACCTCGTAAACCTGCCTCTTCGGAACCTGAAAGCATAACGCAAACATCAGTGTTCTCAAAACGCACGTCATTTTCATCCATTAATTTAAGAACAGCCATTGAAGTAAGGCATCCCGAAAGGTTATCGTTAGCACCGGGAACGCTCTTTGTGTGGCTCTGGAAGAAAAGGAAACCCACGTAAGGTATAATAAATACACATAAAACGATACCGAGAATAAGAAAGAATGTGTTGCAACCCGGTGTTGTAATACCCTTAAGGTCAACAACAATAAATTTAACGAGTGAAGAAATACAACAAACAATAAGACCAACAACCGCAGGAATTAAAAACAACTTCATACCCGTTCCGCCGAGTTTATAATTCAAAATCCACTCGTACTGAGAGTCAGCGTGACCAATAAAAATAATACGTTTCTTAGTTTCGCCACTTGCTTTTCTTGTAGCGAAAACATTGTGAGAGGGATGACCCTTGAAAAGCGGGTCAATAAACTGTTTGTACATCAAGAACTCTAAAACAAGAGGAATAAAACCGAGAATTGTAAGACCAAAACCGATTACAGGCTTAAAGAAGAATAAAACAGTTGCAATAATAGCCATTGCCACAGTAAAGGGAATAAAGCCCATAAAAGCCTGACGATGAACTGTAAAGCCCTCGATTTCAACTTTATCGGACCATTTCTTTAAATCCTCTGCCATGGACTCCTGAGCCTTTAATTCCTCGGGGCTACCCGGGGCACGAGGACCGATTTTATCGCAAATATATGTAATTTTGTCAACCATATATTTTACAGTTGAATCAAAATCAATTTTTGCAATGTCGAATTTACTCTGAATTGTTTTCATAGTATCACATCCTAACTTTCCAATGCTGATAATATAACACATTAAATAAAAATTTACAACAGTATATACTAAATTATATTGATTTTACATTTAAAATAAGATAGAATGATTTAAAATACAACTCGGACGGTGACTTTTATTATGCGTGATGATTCAAAAGTTCTCTTTTACAAATCAGCGGCTAAAACCTGGCTTCAGGCTATGCCTTTAGGTAATGGCTTTTTAGGTGCAATGGTTTACGGCAGAACTGACAAAGAAACTATTTCAATGAACTCGGACTCTCTCTGGACAGGGTTTCCTCGTGAGACAATTTTAAAAGATAATTGTAACGAAAAGTTCCTCGAGGCAAGAGATTTAGTTCTTAAAGGTGAATACCGCAAGGGTCAGGACATTATTGAAGAAAATGTACTCGCTACTTGTTCTCAGGCTTATATGCCCCTTTGCGACATCAATATTAAATATAAACCCACATTCCCCCGCAAGAATTATTCAAGAACACTTGACCTTGAAACAGGTGTTAACACAGTTGAATATTCCCGCGGTAGCTGTAACTTCGTAAGAAAATCATTCGTGTCATTCCCTGCTAATGCATATATTGACAGAATCACTTCAGATAACGGTAATGCAATTAATTTTACAGTTTCACTCAGTACAAAACTGAAAGGTAGTTCTTTTATAGAAAACGGTATTCTTATCCTCGACGGCAGATGCCCTTCAAACTCCCCTGCCAACCGTGATATGGATATCTACAAAAACGACCCCGAATATTCAGACAAACCTGAAGAACAAGGCATGTACTTCCGTTGTGCAGTGAAAGTTCTTACTGACGGAAAGGTAACTGAGGATAAAAATTCCATTATCGTTACAGAAGCAAAGGAAGCAACAATTATTTTCTGCACCGAAAACTCATTTAACGGTTTCGACAAACACCCTGTACTTGAAGGTAAAGAGTACAAAAACGCTTGTATCAACCATCTTAACGATGTTGTAAAAATTCCCTACGCAACCCTCGAAAAAGAGCATATTGATGATTTCTCATCATTTTTCAACAGAGTTTCATTGGATATCGGTAGTAATAACAAAGGTGATATTCCCACAGACAAACGTCTTATTAAACACGATAACGGCGCCGAGGATATTGCACTTTACTCGCTTATGTTCAATTTCGGCAGATACCTTGTTATAGCAGGTTCTCGTCCCGGCAGTCAGGCAACAAATCTTCAGGGTATATGGAACGATAAGGTTGCACCTCCGTGGAGTTCTAACTACACGGTTAATATCAACACCGAAATGAACTATTGGCCCGTACTTATGTGTAACCTTCAGGAATTCAACCAACCCCTTATTCAGTTGGTTTCTGATTTATCCGTGAAAGGTGAAAAGACCGCTAAACATATTTATAATGCACGTGGTTTCTGCGGTCACCATAATATCGATATCTGGCGTTATTGTGACCCCGCCTGCGGTGATGCTCAATGGGGTTTCTGGCCTATGTCAGGTGTTTGGTTCTGTCAACACGTATATAATCATTATTTATACACAAATGATATTAAATATCTTGAAGAAACTGCGTACCCCATACTTAAGAAATGTATTCAGTTCGTTCTTGATATGTTAGTTGAAAAAGACGGTTATCTCATTATGTGTCCCTCAACATCACCCGAAAACGAATTCCTTATTGACGGTGTTGCAATGAGTGTCAGTGAAACTACAACCATGACTATGGCACTCGTAAGAGAGGTACTTACAAATACCGTTCAGGCAGCTGAAATTCTCGGTAAAACCGACGAAGACATTGAGGCGGCCAAGGCTGCAATTCCCCGTCTTTTACCCTATCAGATTGGTAGCCGCGGTGAAATGCTCGAATGGTACAAGGAACTCAAAGAACATGAACCAACACACCGTCATAAATCACATCTTTACGGACTTCATCCCGGTTATCAGATTACGCCCGACGAAACACCCGAACTCGCAAAAGCCTGTATTCGTTCACTTGAGCTTCGCGGTGACAACGGCACAGGTTGGAGCCTTGGTTGGAAAATAAATATGTGGGCAAGACTCTGGGACGGCGACCACGCACTTAAACTCCTTGATATGCAGCTTCGTCCCGTACCCGCAGGTAAAATTGTCCGTTATCGCGGTGGCGGTACATACCCCAACCTTTTTGACGCACATCCCCCCTTCCAGATTGACGGTAACTACGGTTGTACAAGCGGTATCTGTGAGATGCTTTTACAGTCAAGACAGGGCAAAATTTTCCTTTTACCCGCATTACCTTCAAGTTGGAAAAACGGTAAGGTTACAGGTCTTAAGGCTATGGGTAATATTACCGTTGATATTGAGTGGAAAGACGGTGAAATCGTCGATTATAAATTAGACGGTGATACATCAAATATAAAAGTTTATAATAAAGGTAAACTGATTAACTGATTTCAAAAAAGCCTTTTGACTTTTCAGTCAGAAGGCTTTTTTTCATTAAAATTATATTGACTATTGTTTTCGTGAGTTGTATAATTATCTGCATATTTATTAATTATTATAAATATTTATTCATCAGCATTCAAGGAGGACTAATTATGGAACGTTACTATCAACCTGAAATAGAAACTGCCAGTCGTGAACAAATTAAGCAATGGCAGAGTGAAAGGCTTGTTAAACAGGTAAAACATATATGGGATAATGTACCCTATTACCGCAATAAAATGGAAGAAAAAGGCGTTACGCCCGACGATATAAAAGGTATCGAGGACCTTCACAAACTCCCCTTCGTAACAAAGGACGATTTACGTGAGGCTTATCCTTACGGACTTCTTGCCAAACCCCTTGAAGATTGTGTACGTATACAGTCTACATCGGGTACAACAGGTAAACGTGTAGTTGCTTTCTACACTCAGCACGATATTGATTTATGGGAAGATTGTTGTGCAAGAGCAATCGTAGCCGCCGGCGGTACAAATAAGGATGTTTGTCAGGTTTCTTACGGTTACGGTCTTTTCACAGGTGGTCCCGGTCTTAACGGCGGTAGCCACAAGGTTGGTTGCCTTACAGTTCCCACATCCTCTGGTAACACAGAACGTCAGATTATGTTTATTCAGGATTTACAGGCCACTATTCTTTGTTGTACGCCCTCTTACGCCGCATACATAGGCGAAACAATGAAAGAAATGGGTATTACCAAAGACCAACTCTCACTTAAAGCGGGTATCTTCGGTGCAGAAGCCTGGAGTGAAGAAATGCGTAGAGATATCGAGAACACGCTCGGTATCAAGGCTTATGATATTTATGGTCTAACTGAGCTTTCAGGTCCCGGTGTATCCTTCGAGTGTTCCGCTCAATCAGGTATGCATATTAACGAAGACCACTTCATTGCCGAAATTATTGACCCTGAAACAGGCGAAGTTCTTCCCGAAGGTTCAAAGGGCGAACTTGTATTTACATCAATTACCAAAGAAGCATTCCCCCTTCTTCGTTACCGTACAAAAGATATTTGTATGCTTAACTATGAACCCTGTCCCTGTGGCAGAACTCACGTAAAAATGTGCAAGCCAATGGGCAGAAGCGACGATATGCTTATTATCCGCGGTGTTAACGTATTCCCCTCACAGATTGAAACTGTTCTCATTAATCAGGGCTACTCTGCTAACTATCAGATTATTGTTGATAGAGTAAAAAATACTGATACACTTGATGTTCAGGTTGAAATGACACCCGAAATGTTCACCGATAACGTTGGTGAAATTAATCACAGACAAAAAGAGCTTGTCGAGGGCTTACGTTCTATGCTCGGCATTACCGCAAAGGTTACTTTGGTTGCTCCTAAGTCAATCGTAAGAAGCGAAGGCAAGGCAGTTCGCGTTATTGACAAACGTAAAATTTAACGGAGGTAAGAATTATGAGTATCAAACAGATTTCAGTATTCGTTGAAAACAAACCCGGCGCTATGAGTGCAATGACAGGTGTTCTTGCAGAAAATAATATCGATATGCGTGCTTTATCCCTTGCAGAAACTTCAGATTTCGGTATCGTAAGAATTATTGTTGATAATATTTACTCTGCTACAACAGTTTTAAAGGATGCGGGATATATCCACTCCGTTACCGACGTTCTCGGTGTTGCAATTCCCAACGTACCCGGTGGTGTAAATAAAGTTCTCGGTGTTCTTGAAGAAGCAGGAATTAACATTGAATATATGTACGCCTTCCTCGGCAAGAAAGAGAAAAATCACGCATATATGATTTTCAGAGTACAGGATGATGCCGCAGCAACTAAAGCACTTATGGAAAACAATATCCGTTCACTTAACCAAAATGATATAGAAAATTTCTAAAAAACAACCGCTTATTCAAATTCGAATAAGCGGTTAATTTTTATCTCAAGTTATATTGCTTTTTAATTTCATTGGTAAATGCGTACATCTGCTCAATTTCTTTTTTACGTGCATCGAATAAGTCCTTGGGGTTTCTTGTACGGGACATAATGCCAATATCAACACCGTCAAGGCTCATATAATATTTTGCGTTAACGGGATAGCACTGACACTCTGTAAGAGAGAAGAAACCGACCATATTTTCAAGGAATTTCGCCATTTCTTCATCACCGTTTTTAATCGATTCAATAAGCTGTGAATAAAGCTCGGGGTGGAAGTTAGCCATAACACCCGAGTAACCCTCGCAACCCATTCTGATGCTCTCGGCGAGTGTAGCACCATTTGCATTAAAAATCATAATATCGCTACCCTTGATAGCATCAAGCTTAGCCTGAATTTTATTAAGGTCGCAACAGGTATCCTTAATAAACATATATCTGCCGGACTCCGCCATCTTCTTCATAACGTACGGTGTAAGCTCGCGTTTATAGGGATAGGGACACTCGTAAACACCTAAGGGAATATCGGGTAAAGCATTAGCAACGTACTCCATATTTTTAAGAAGCACGTCGTCATCTTCATCAGCTTTAGCGAAGCGGTTTGAAATGAAAACATAGGCATCAATACCTGTTTCAATAAAGGCTTTAGCCTCGGCAATCTGAACATCAAGGTCATCGGAAGTATGTCCCGATGCTACAATATCCATACCCTCGGGCTTATTTGCCATAATAAACTTTATAAGCTCAAGTCTTTCTTCAAAAGAAAGATAAAAAATCTCACTACTCTGGCATATTGCAAAAATACCATCAGTCCCCTTTTCAGCATACCAATCAAGAATTTGTTTTACACCATTGTAGTCGATTTTATTGTCATCAGTAAAAGGTGTAACCATTGTTGGATACACACCCGTATTAATTTTCTTCATATAAAACCACCTCTGGTTACATTCTACCACACATAAAATTAAAAATAAATAGACTTTTTAATAGTTTTTGTATATAATGGAAGAAATTGAGAGGTGTTTAACTTGGCTATCAGAAAATACGACCCCAAAGACTATGAGCAGATAGTAAATATCTGCCTTGATACTTACGATAAAGAGGAACAGGAACTACCGATTTATAAATATATCAAGCAGATGTTTTGCCGTTATTATATCGAGAAAGAGCCCGAAAATTGCTTTGTTGTAACCGATGACAACGACACAGCTATGGGTTACGTATACGGTGCTTCCGATTATGATACATATCACAAAAATATGACGGAGTACCTGCAACTTATTTCAGAAATAAATAACGGTATCTATTTATCAGATGCTTTCGTTGAAATGTATAACCACGAAATTTATAAAGAGGACTACCCTGCTCATTTACATATTGATATTTTCGGCGACTTCCGCAGTAAGGGTTACGGCTCAGAAATGATTGAAGCTTTCTGCAATAATCTCAAAGATAAAGGTATCAAGGGTATTATGTTAATTGTCGGTTCCGATAATATTCGCGCTCAGAAATTCTATGAAAAAAACGGTTTTACTTTACTGAAGAAAAAGCAAAGCGGTTACGCTTACGGTAAAAAATTAACGGAGGAAAAGTAATGGATATCATTACGGCAACTTTACTGATTCTTGCTATAATTCCCGCAGTTTCTTACGCATGGGGTATGCGAGGCACTACTATCGGCGGTGAAAAGGGTGCTATGCTACCCGGTGCTATGATAGGTCTTTTAATAGCCTTTTTCAGTAAAATTCTTATTGCTCAGGAGCATTTTTATATTTTTGCCGGTCTTGGTGCAGTTTCAATGTATCTTGGGGGTTCAATGACCTACGGTGAAACCCTTGGTATTTCAATGAACCAAAAACCCGCTGAAAATATAAAAAAAGGCTTAATAGCCCTATTTATTAAGGGATTTTTGTGGTTTGGTTTATTCGGTGCAATATTTACTACGGGTATTAACGCGGTATGTTATACATATTCAATCATCGAATTATTGATTATATTTGCGTTGACACCGGGTATTGCGGTTGCGGGTTATTTTATATTCAATAAACCGTTAAACGTAAAAGAAAACAAATTCCCCAAAATTTATTTTTCAAAAACCCGTCAGGAAAGCTGGGGAGCTTTACTGGGTGCATTACTCGTACTCATTGTTTTTGCAATATTAAAGCTCAATGTTTTAACTATTGTTTTCACGCTTTCTTGTGCTTTGTTTGGCGGTATCGGTTGGGTATTAGGTCAATTAATGCAAATTTATTCAATCCATTACGCACATAATTCCAAGTCATCATTCTGCCGTCGTTTTTCCAATAAAAACGGTATAGATTCGTGGAAAATAATGGAATGTGTATTAGGTGCATTCGGCGGTCTTGGTGCGGCAGTTGGGTTTTTACTCACTTATGACAAATTCAAAATAACACTATTTAATCTTGAAAAGAATGACGGACTTCTCCCCTATAATAAAACACTCGCTTTAGTTTTATTCATAATCTGGGTAATTCTTCTTGTAGGTGATATGGTACACTATTTTGTAAAAAGACCAATCACAAAAAAAGAGTTAAAAAAGCAATTAAAACGTAAACAGATAACTCAGGAACAGTATGCCGTAAAGCGTCTTAAAGCAGTTACGGCAGTACCGAGGGGTTACGACATTTACGATAACTTCACGGAAAAAACTGAGCCCGTTTTGTACTGTGCTATTCCTTTTATACTTATTTGTATCGGTTCAAAGGAG
>JAZNVE010000109.1:0-3032 GCA_045592665.1 Acutalibacteraceae bacterium | reverse complement strand
AATGCCAAAAAATCATTAAAAGAAAAATTATTTATTAAAAGCCTTAAACCTAAAATGCCAAAAATGAACGGCATTAAAATCGCGTACGCCCTCGCTATACTTTTAGCAATTGGCGGTGCTTTCAGTGCAAGGCTTACAGCTAACAAAGCCATTAATGATATTAACGTGACCTTTCCCGAGGATAATTTCACATTACCTACCGCAACATTGAATTTTACGGAAAACTCCGAAACGGTCGAGCCTGACTTTGAAGTCCGTCAGAATCTTACGGATGTCCCCGACACAAGAATTACCACCGAACCCGAAACAGAAGAAACTACCTTCCCTGAAACTACCGAAGAAACTATCCAATACCCGAAACCTTTTACCGATAGTTACCTTTTACCGATTGGTACTGAAATCAGTAAGGATTATAACCCCAATACCCCCGTATATAATCCCACAATGGGAGACTGGCGTACTCATTCGGGAATTGATTTTTCAGGCGATAGCGGTGCTCAGGTAAAAGCAATAGCCGAGGGTAAAGTTACAAAAATTTATGATGACGCGTTATACGGTACGGTAGTTGAGATAGACCACGGGAATGAAGTAATTGCAAGGTACTGCGGTATCAACAAGGAAACTATTGAAATAAAAGAAAACGGCACAGTCAAAGCAGGAGCATTAATCGGCTACTTAGGTGAAATACCCTGTGAAAAAGAAGAAGTCAGTCACCTGCACTTTGAAATCATTTATAAAGGGAAAAATACCGACCCGCTTGAAATTATGAATAAGTAAAAAACTCTTGCCCCGGCAAGGGTTTTTTAATGCTATTTTCAACAAATGTTGATTATCTCATTTATATAATAATCACAAAAAAGTTGCCTTTTGTTGACAAAGGACAAGAAACAATAATATAATACATCTATTATATAAGGAAAAGGATGTTTTTTATGCAAAACAGAAGAAAACGCAGATTTTTTACTGTGCTGATTATGTGCATATTTATGTTCACCGTTGGTACAATTTGTTCCTTCGCAGGTAACGATGCTGCTCCCGTTGAAGCCGCTGCACAGTCAGACACAAATTTCACCGTAGTTTATGACGCCGAAGACCCCGATAGTGCTGTTGAATACGATTTAACAGACGGCGAATCCGCTTTGGCTTACGTTGAAAGCTACGCAGATAACCTTGAAGCAGATAAAGAAAATTTTGATGCTCATACGGATACTGCAATCAAAAAAGTTAGAGAATCTATCCCTACATACGCAACCTTCGCAGCTCTTCTTGCTCCCATTATTGCGATTGTACTTGCTCTTATAACAAAAGAAGTTTATTCTTCACTTGTTATCGGTATAATTGTGGGCGGTGCTATCTACGCAGGTGGTAATTTTGAGGGCACACTTACTCACGTAGTTCAGGATGGCTTTATTGCAAGTATTTCTGACTCCTGGAACGTAGGTATTATCATATTCCTCATTCTCTTAGGTGCTATTGTTGCTATGATGAACAAAGCCGGTGGCTCCGCCGCATTCGGTAGATGGGCTGCTTCACACATCAAATCAAGAGTTGGTGCTCAACTTGCAACTATTGCTCTTGGTATGCTTATTTTCATTGATGACTATTTCAACTGTCTCACAGTTGGTTCAGTTATGCGTCCCGTTACAGATACAAACAAGATTTCACGTGCAAAGCTCTCATACCTTATTGATGCTACTGCCGCACCCATTTGTATTATTGCTCCTATCTCATCATGGGCAGCAGCCGTTGCAGGTTTCGCAAGAGGTGCAGGCGCTGAAAGCGGTATAAGCCTCTTTATTCAGGCTATCCCCTACAACTTCTATGCTCTTCTTACCATCGCTATGATGATTTTCCTTGCTGTTACAGGGCTTAACTACGGTCCTATGAAAAAACACGAGGAAAATGCAGAAAAGAACGGTGACCTCTTCACAAGCGGTACAAAACAGGCTATAGCTGAAATGACCGTCAACGAAAAGGGTAAGGTTATAGACCTTGTTCTTCCCATTATCGTACTTATAATCAGCTGTGTTATAGGTATGATTTACTCCGGTGGTTTCTTCTCAGGTGAAGATTTTATTACTGCCTTCTCAAATAGTGATGCATCCGTTGGTCTTGCTTTAGGCGCATTTGTTGCAATTATTATTACCATAATTTACTTTGTAATCAGACGTGTTCTTTCCTTCAAACAGGTTATGGAATGTCTTCCCGAAGGCTTCAAAGCTATGGTTCCCGCAATTATGATTCTTGCTTGCGCTTGGACACTTAAGGCTATGACAGACTCTCTCGGTGCAAAAATCTTCATTTCCCAGCTTATTGAAGGCAGTGCAGGAACATTCCAGGCATTCCTTCCCGCTATTATCTTCCTTATTGCCGTTGGTCTTTCATTCGCAACAGGCACATCCTGGGGTACATTTGGTATCCTTATCCCCATCGTACTCAGTGTATTCTCCTCTGACAATCCCCTTACAATCGTATCTATCTCTGCTTGTATGGCAGGTGCGGTTTGTGGCGACCATTGCTCACCCATTTCAGATACAACAATTATGGCATCCGCAGGTGCCCAGTGCGACCACATTAACCACGTTTCAACTCAGCTTCCCTACGCCTTAACCGCTGCCGGTGTATCCGCTGTAAGCTATGTTATAGCAGGCTTCATTCCCAATTGGTTTATTGCTCTTCCCGTTTCGTTAGTTCTTATGATTGGTACGCTGGTTGTAATTATGTTGGTTAGCAAAAAGAAAAGCAAAAAAGCATAAAGTTAAAAACCGCTTGACCAAAAGGTCAGGCGGTTTTTTAGTTAGGAGTTAGGAATGAGGAGTGAGGAGTTAAGGGGCACTTCGTGCCAATTATAGATAAAGTAGTTGCAACGCGAAGCCTCGCCCTCCTGCTTTAGGAGGAGGGGGGAAAGGAACACGACCGCGTCCTGTGGACGGGGCAGGGAGTGTGAGTTGGCGTAGCGGTCAAAATCGTTAGCGACGAGCAGGAGCGACCAACGATTTTGGGCACCGCAAGTGGACTTAACAATAGTTTGT
>JAZNVE010000108.1:0-27330 GCA_045592665.1 Acutalibacteraceae bacterium | reverse complement strand
CACCCGAGAGGTCGAAAAAATTTGTACTTTCGGGGACGAACGACCTTGTACTGCTACATGTATAAAAGACATACAGGAACTTGTGAAAACAGGTTCCTGTTTTTTATTGGTTTGCAAAATAAAAGGGTCTGTAAAAAAACTTGTTTTTTTACAGACCCTTTTTGGGGATAGAAAAAAAGATGCAGAACGGACAAACGGAGTAAAACCAAGGCTTCAGACTTGGTTTTACTTGCCCGAAGGTGTACAAAGGTACGTTGAGTGGCGAAGTTTGTTCGTAGTATAAAACATTTTTTTCGACAATTTTATGCTTTTTATATTTTTAAAGGGTTCTATAGGCTTAATTAACCTACAGAACCCTTTGCTATATATGGTTTTATACGATCTGCGCTTTTTTTACATTCTCTTGATATTTCATTAATAACCAAGAACGATTTCTTTGAAAGTGTCAATGAAGGCACTGTTCTGGAAGAATAGAACATCAAAGAAGGTTACAAGCTTACGAAGGAAGGTTGATATATCGTTAGTATAAGGAACATCTTCACTTTCAAGAATAACATTCTCTTCGTGGATTACAATGGGCTGTGAATAGCATATGCCATTTTCACCTGTGATGTAAAAACGGATGTAACAACCTACATTATTGAAATCATCCAGGTCAATAGTTGTAGATTCTAAGCCACCGCGCTTAAGCACCTGTCCGTCTGAAACCCATGTTATTGTATCAAAGTTTTCTCCATCTATGCTGATAGTATCAAGCTCTTCGTCAATTTCAATTCTTGTTACAATGGGTGTGTCGTTTGAGTAAGCATCTACTTCCTCTTCAATGTATTCGGGCATTTCCCTCATACCGTTAAGCTCAACACCGTTTGAAAAATGGGATACTGCAAAAAATGTGCCTGTTTCCATACTGTATCTTAAATCGTTGTTGGAAAGCTCGGGCATATAGTGCATTGTGTATGCGTTGTTGAGCGATTGCTCGTCGTGTGAGTCAGAGAAAGTAAAGCCCCAGGGGACTACTCCGTAAGGAATTGTTTTTTGAAGAATACTGTCATATAGTATTCTGTCACAACGGGTATGTGCATCAGTTGCGCTATTGATTCCCATACCAACCGATGAACCGGCGTTGTCCAGGAAAAGTCTTGAAAATTTGTTAACATAATACTCGTCAACAGGCTGGCCCACATAGTTTTCCGAGTCCTTGTCGGTGTAAACATATTCACCTACGTGGGAAAGCATGGATATACCGCCTGCATCCTTAACACCTTTTGATGGTGTTTCGTAGTCACCGTATACACCCAGGAGTCCCTGTCCGTAATCACAGTAATAGCCTGTAAGATGACAGTCTGCAACGGGAGTGGCTGCGTTGAGCTCAATGCCCTTTGGTACGTCAATCATACCGTTTTCACGAACAGTGCCATTTGTTGTGGGCGCTGTACCGTTAATATACGAATTGTATTCTTCTGCCGTAAGGGGAATAATGTCTGCAAGCTGGGTGCGATCATATTTTACAAGTCGTACAATGGGAATAAGGTCGGGTTCTTTGTCCCAGCCTTTGTTAATTGTACCGTGATCTGTTATGGCAACGGCATCATAACCTAAATCATAGCTTTTTTGGACTACTTCTTTTACTGTAAGGAAGCCATCGCTTGCATTGGTGTGACAATGAAGCTGAACTTTGTATGCTTTCCAATTGTCCCAATCAACATTTTCATAACAACTGTCCATAACATAATCTTTGCCTTCAATAGAGGTTGCGGCAAAAGAAACAGTTGGTAAAACAGTCATAATGAATGCCACAGTTACAGCCAATATTTTCAAAAAACGTTTCATAAGGACACCTCCTACATATTTACATAACTACTATACAACTTTTAAAAAGATTTTTATATTGGCTTATTATACGAATTATTTTTGTCAGTAATGTGCAATGTGCTTATTATTTGCGTATAAAAAGCATATTTTTTTGTTTTAGTAATGGTATTGACTTTTTGTTGGAATTTTTATATAATGCAATGTGCAACTGTCTTGTTGTGAATTTATAAAATACAGGTTTTAAATTTACTACTACTTCTACAACTTCCTCGTAAATACTACCTGAATATATAGAATGGAGTAACGAAAAATGAAAAGAACTTATCAGCCCAAAAAAAGACACAGAAAGATGGAACACGGTTTCCGCAAAAGAATGGCAGACAGAAACGGCCGCAAGGTGCTCGCTCGTCGTCGTAAAAAAGGCAGAAAGCAGCTCACATACTAAGGTCTGTTGACTGTCGGGTTAACACCCGAAGGAGAATAATGTGTCAGACTTCGTCATGCTGAAAAGCAATTCCGATTTTCGTCGGTTATATAATAGGGGCAAAACAGTTACTGATCCTGCGTTGGTTGTTTATTACTCAAAGAACCACGCGGGAATTTGCCGTATTGGTATAACTACAAGTAAAAAAATCGGTAATGCGGTTGAACGTAACCGCTCCAGAAGACTTTTGAGAGAGGCTTTCAGAAGTGTTTGCGGTGATGTTTCTCCCTGCTACGATATTGTTATAGTAGCCCGTTCTAAGACGAAGTATGTTAAAAGCACTCGTCTTGCTGAAATAATGCGTAGAATATTTGCCGAAAAAGGTATGCTCAAAAGCGAGAGTGAAAACTTATGAAAAAGGCTTTGATTGCAATCATAAGATTTTATCAACGTCGAATTTCGCCACTTTTTGGTCCCCGATGTCGTTTTTACCCCACCTGTTCAGAGTATGCACTGCAATGTCTGCAGATTCACGGTGTGATAAAAGGCTCAATTCTTGCAATATTAAGACTGATGCGTTGTAATATTCTCTTCCCAGGTGGAGTTGACCCCGTACCCCCAAAAAAGGAGAAAAAGAAGTAATCTCCTACAACAATGAAAGGAATAAAATCCTATGAGAGAAATACTCGCAACACCTTTCGGTTGGGCGCTTAGCGGTTTATATAGCCTTTTAACTGAGATTGGTGCAGGTGCAAGTAGCTATATTTTATCAATTTTAATTATAACATTAGTTGTTAAGCTTGTACTTTTACCAGCATCAATCAGCCAACAGAAAAATAGCGCAAAACAGGTGCGTCTTAACACAAAAGTAAATAAAATCAGACAGAAATATGCAGGTAACCAGCAAAAAATTCAGGAAGAAACCCAGGCCCTTTATCAGCGTGAAGGTTTTGGTGCGGCTAATATGGGTTGCCTTCCCTTGATTGCACAGTTGCTTGTTATGATGGGTGTTTACGGCGTTATTTATGACCCTATTACCCACGTTTTACAGTTCAGTAAAGATAAAGTTGAAATATTAAAAACTGCTTTAAAAATAACAGTTGACGCAAAGAGCAAAAATTCAAACGGTATTGAATTCGGAATCCTCAACAAAATTGAGGATGGTATGGCAGCAATCAAGGGTATTGATGCTGTTGATATGGAAAGCTTAATTGAACTTAAGGACAACTTTATTTTTAATATCGGTAACGTTGAGCTTAATTTGCTTGAGTCACCCAACTACAAGGATCCCAGCATTCTTTGGTTAATTCCTATTCTCGCTTTCCTTACTGCTATGCTTTCATCCATATTTATGTATTTTAAACAGCGTAAGCAGAATCCTGAAATGGCAAAGAATCCTACAATGGGTTGTATGACATTTATGTCACCTGTTATGTCACTTATGTTTACATTTATGTTCCCTGCAGGTGTAGGTGTGTACTGGATTATTTCAAATATTCTTGCATTTGTTCAGCAGGTATTCCTTACTTATTTTTACAGTCCCAAGAAGGTTATAGCTCAACAGATGGTTGATGAAACTGTTGTAAGACGTTCTAAAGAAAACAATACTAAACGTCGCGTTGACATTGAAAAGAAATAAGGTGTAATAATTATGATAAAAGAAGCAATAGGCGTTGCGCCTACTATTGAAGAAGCCAGAAAAATGGCTATCGACAATTTACACGCACCTATTGATGCGGACGTAAAGGTCGAAATTGTAACTTTCCCCAAAAAGAAAATTCTCGGTCTTTTCGGTGGTGCTGATGCTCAGGTTAAAGCATCTTATGATGACGGAGTTAAAGAAGCACCCGTAAAAGAAGTAAAAAAAGAACAGGCTCCCAAGAAAAAGGTTGAGTCAAAACCTCAGGCGAAAAAAGAAGCTCCCAAAAAGGAAGTTAAAAAAGAAGCTCCTAAAAAGGAAACCAAGAAGGAAGCTCCTAAGAAAGAGAAAACTCCGGATGTTGACCTTTCAGATATCGAGGCGAAGGAAACTCCCGCAACAGAGTATCTTAAATCAATTCTTAACGGTATGGGCTTCAGCGATGTAACCGTTACCGCCAAAGAAACTGACGAAGACATTTATTTCGAAATCGTAAGCAGTGAAGACTACGGTAATATTATAGGCAGACGCGGTGAAACTCTCGATGCTTTACAGTATCTTACAAGACTTTTCGTTAACCGTTCTGAGGATAATAACAAGCGTGTAGCGCTCAACGTGGGTGATTACAGAAAACGTCGTGAGGAAACTCTCAAAGCCCTTGCAAAGCGTCAGGCATTAAAGGTTTCAAAATACGGCAGAAGCTCTGCACTTGAACCTATGAATCCTTACGAGCGCAGAATTATTCACACAGCAATTCAGGAAATTGAAGGTGTAACCTCACATTCCGTAGGCGAAGGCGACAGACGTCGTGTGGTTATTACCCCCGAAGGTGGCGACAGACGCGGTAATTACAGAAATGACCGTCGCGGAAGCCGTGAAAGACGAGCTCCCTATGTTCCCGAAACACCTAAGGAGCCCCGCGAAAAGAAAATTGATGCAGCTTCATCTTCGCTTTATGGCAAAATTCAGCCTAAAAAGAAGGCTGAAGAAGCAACAGAAGAATAATCCTGTTGACATTTTTTAAAAACGGGTTTATGATTAAGTAAATAATATTAAATCCAAGACGGAGAAATTAAGGATTTTACCTTTTTCAGAGAGACATCGGTTGGTGTGAGATGTCAAAGGATTTTCCCCAAGACCACTCCCGAGTGCGACACGAAGCGAAAGATAAGTGTTGCCGTATAAGCCGCGTTAAGGCATCTCGAGTGATATAACCTAATGGTTATATAATTTGGGTGGAACCGTGGAGTTATCAGACTTCATCCCATTTTTATTGGGATGAAGTCTGTTTTTTATTAATCAAGTAAAACATACTTTTATGAAAGGATGATATAAATGGTAAAGATTAAACTTCGTGACGATATCAGAGAGTATGACAATGGGGTTACTCCCATCGAGGTTTGCAAAGACATCAGTATGGGCCTTTTCAGAAATCTCTGTGCTTGTCTTATGAACGGCGAGAGTGCAGATATACGTACTCCCATTAATGAGGACTGCGAACTTGAATTCCTCACATTTGATAGTGATGAGGGTAAGCACGCATTCTGGCACACAGCATCCCATATCCTTGCTCAGGCGGTGAAACGTCTTTATCCCAACGCTAAACTTGCAATAGGTCCCGCTATTGATAACGGTTTCTATTATGATATTGACTGTGAAACTTCTTTTACACCTGAGCTTCTTGCAAAAATTGAAGCTGAGATGAAAAAAATCGTAAAAGAAGACCTTGTTCTCGAAAGATTCCGGATGGAGCCTCAGGCTGCTATTGAAGAAATGAAAGCCAAGGGCGAAATTTATAAGGTTGAGCTTATTGAAGAACATGCAGGTAAGAATGAGCCTATCAGCTTTTACAAGCAGGGGGAATTTACCGATGTTTGTGCAGGTCCTCACATTCCCTCAACAGGTAGAGTAAAAGCATTTAAGCTTACTGCTTGTACAGGTGCTTACTGGCGCGGTGACCAGAACAACAAAATGCTTCAACGTATTTACGGTACTGCATTCCCCAAAAACGCAGAGCTTGAAGAACACCTTCAAAGAGTTGAAGAAGCAAAAAAACGCGACCACAACAAGCTCGGCAGAGAGCTTGAAATCTTCACAACTGTTGATTCTATCGGTCAGGGACTTCCCATTCTTCTTCCCAAGGGTACATTTATTGTTCAGACACTTCAGCGTTTCGTTGAAGACGAAGAAGCAAAGAGGGGTTGGGTACGTACAAAAACTCCCCTTATGGCAAAGAGCGACCTTTATAAAATTTCCGGTCACTGGGACCATTACAAGGATGGTATGTTCGTTTTAGGTGATGAGGAAAAGGATGATGAAGTATTTGCACTTCGTCCTATGACTTGTCCCTTCCAGTATCAGGCATATCTTAACAGAGCCCGTTCATATCGCGACTTGCCTATGAGATTGGCTGAAACATCAACTCTTTTCAGAAATGAATCTTCAGGTGAGATGCACGGTCTTATCCGTGTTCGTCAGTTCACGATTTCCGAAGGTCATCTTATGTGCCTTCCTGAACAGCTTGCAGATGAGTTTAAGCGTTGTCTTGACCTTTGCATATTTATGCTTAAAACTCTTGGCCTTTATGAGGATGTTTCATATCGTTTCTCACAGTGGGATCCTGAAGATACCGAAAAATATATCGGTACAAAGGAACAGTGGGATGAAGCTCAGGGTATAATGAAAGAAATTCTTGACGATATCGGCCTTAATTATAAAGTGGGTATCGGTGAAGCCGCATTCTATGGTCCTAAGCTTGATATTCAGATTAAGAATGTTTACGGTAAAGAGGATACTCTTATTACAATTCAAATTGACCAGATGCTCGCTGAAAAATTTGGTATGGAATATGTGGACCGTGACGGTACTAAGAAGAATCCTTACATTATCCACAGAACTTCAATAGGTTGTTACGAAAGAACACTCGCACTTCTTATTGAAAAATATGCAGGTGCATTCCCCTTATGGCTTGCTCCCGAGCAGTTCCGTATTCTTCCCATCTCAGAAAGACATCACGATGCTTGTTATGAGCTTAAAAACAAGCTTGAAGCAAAGGGCTTCCGTGTAACTGTTGACGACAGATCAGAAAAAACAGGCTACAAAATCCGTGAAGCACAGCTTCAGAAAATTCCCTATATGCTTGTTCTAGGTGATAAGGAAATCGAAAACGGTGAGGTTGCAGTACGTGCAAGAAAAGCCGGCGATATGGGAACAATGAGCGTAGATGCATTTGTAGAAATGGCTCAAAAAGAAGTTGACGAAAAGACTATCAACTAAATAAAATTTACATCGCAATTGAGACAATTTCGGTTATCTCAATTGCGATGTTTTTTTATGCGAATTCAAATGATTGTATTATAAGGAGTTATTGACAAAAAGTGACAAAAAACACTATAATAAAATAAAGTTTATGCGGAAAAACAAGGGAGGGTGTTCAATGGACAACCGAAATAATACACCGGGTCAACACGGCGAACAGTATAATCAACCACCCCGGCAACGACCTGTACAACCGGGCGGATATTATAATCAGTCTCAACAAATACCCCAACAACCGGGTGTAAATTATAATCAACAACCTCAAATACCTAAACAACAGGGTGTGTATTATAATCAACCACCTCAGAGACCCCAACAACCGGGTGTGTATTATAACCAACCACCTCAGAGACCTCAGCAACCGGGCGGGTATTACAATCAACCCCAACAAAGACCTCAGCAACCGGGCGGGAATTACAATCAACCCCAACAAAGACCTCAGCAACCGGGTGTGTATTATAACCAACCAGCCCAGAGACCCCAACAACCGGGTGGGTATTATAATCAACCGCCCCAAAGTCCCCGGCAACCGCTTGGATATTATAATCAGCCCCAACAAAGACCTGTACAAATGCCATTTGAGGGTATGCGACCCGTACAAAAGCCCATAACCTCGACTAATAAGAAAGAAGATATTAAAAAGGCAAAGAAAACGGCAAAAACAGAGAAGAAGCTCCAAAAAGTAAAAGAGGGTAAGAGCAACAAAAAAGGCATAAAGGTTGCAATAGCCTTGTTATTGGTTGTGGCTATTGTTTCAAGCGTTATTGGTGTTGTTGCGCTTGTGTTGAATGAAGGATATGACGGTCGTGACTATGTTACAACAAGCAATTCCGCCATTGATACGGGGGCAGTTGCGGATGTTACATTCAAGGATAATGTAAATATAATTTCCGACACCCAAAAGGTGCAGGAGGATTTTCAGGAAGTTACTATTAAAGGTGAAGAATATACCATAACATACGGCGGCAGTTTACCTGCGGAGTTAACATCCTTAAAGAAGGGCGAAATATTCTGTGTACCTTCAATCAAGGGCGCAGATGTGAATTGCTTTGAAATGGGCTTTTGCGGTGAGGTTATTTCGACTACATCAAATTCAATAACCTTTAAAGTGCCTTCAATGGAAAATGTTTTTAGTGATTTTAGTTTTAAGTTAGAGGGCGATATTGCCGATACAGCCGAATTTACACCTGCGGCGGGTGTTACAGTTGTTGCTAACAATACTATTGCAAAAAGTAATTTCTTACCCCTTGCATCTACGATGCCAAATACTACTTTAATGGGTTATTCAGATTACGAAGATGGTTTTAAAATAGGTGAATATGCAATCAAACCCCAGTATTCATTTAAAGGACCTACCCAACAAAGTGTTTTACCGGGGTATTCAATGTTTTGCGACAGTCTTAAACTTAAACTGGCACTTGAAAAAGAAGTCAGCGGTGCTACCGAAATGGCAATATCCGGTACTGTTGAAATGAATGATCTTGCTACAAAAATGGATATTGAGTGGCACGAAGATGAAGAAGGAAATCAGGTAGTAGAAAAATTTGATGTTGGATTTATGGCAAATGCCAAAACGACTTTGGAATATACCGATTGCTTCAGTGTGGGACTTGATGATTTACCCAAAGCATCGGAGATTAATGATATTCCCAGCAAAATTGAAAAGGTTTTACAGGTTGAGGACGTTACGGACAACGAAAAGGGTAAATTGGTTCTGGGCTCCTATGTTATAGGCTACAACGTAAAGCTTCCCGGACTTGTTAATGCAGATAATAAAATAGGATATTTGTCCGCAGGTATTGTTATTCAGTTCTTTATTAGTGCAAGTGGTGAAATATACACAGAATGTACCTTGACAAATTCCGGTTTTTATAGAGCAGAGTTTAGTTCTGAGACAGGCTTCTGGGGAGATGCAAAGGGTTACGATTATCCCTCGCCCGCGGTCTATACAGGCGAGTATACACAGGAAATGGAAAATAGCAAACCCTCCACTACATTTGAGGTTGAAGCACAGGTTAAATTGAATGCTGCAACAGGTGTGGACGTAGGTTTGTGCATTCTTGGTATGGTTCCCATAAAGGTTGCAAATAACCTTGTGGAGGCTGAAGCGGTATTTGATATAACAGGAAAAAAGGAATTTAATTTATCGGATGTTGATAAAGCGGATTTCTTTGATTGTGCCGAAAGTGTAGTTGTAAAATCTAATTCCACGTTGAAAATTTACCTCGGTGCAAAATTGAATATGCCTATGGAAATGACTATTGCCTCATTTGGTTTTGAAAAACTTCTTTTTGAAAAAGAATGGTTCCGTTATCCCGATCCCATACCTTTTGACTACTCTCAATGCGGTTTTGGTAATATTTTCGTAGGAGAAAGCTATACTTCAGAGGAAGTAGATGCAATATATAAAGCCTTTGAAGAGGAGCAGAATGTAGACAGTATTATTTCGGGTATCAAAGATGAAATAGGTAATGCAGTAGTTGATACATTTAAGTACGAATTAAACTCAATTTTGTCTCAGGCGGATATCGACCTTTACGAGGCAATGTATGGCTCAGTTAAATACTATTCCAGTGGTGCTATGTATTTCCTTGATGAAGAAGGAACGGTTATTCTCTCAATAATTACGGGTGAGGGCATTTGCAATGCAGGTGGACTTGAAGTTGATACAAAGCCCGAATTTGCAGAGAAGCTATATTCAACTCCCGATGATTCAACTACAATAAAACTTGATATAAGTGAGGAAATAAGGGTACTGCTCAGGGAAGCTGGTTTGGACCTCGGTGGCGTAGAAGACCGGGATTTAACTATTTATACATATGTTGCAGAGGATACAGGGGATGAGATGATGCTCCTTTATTCGGGCGGTGACCTTACGGCAATTATTGTTGCTGATATGTAAAACAGAAAGCCCCTGTTCATTTTGAATGTGAACAGGGGCATATGTTATTCGATTATAAAGTGAATTTTTGTTTTGTCGGTTATTATGAAATGACATCGTAGCCTTCGTCTACAATGGCTTTAATTAAGATATCATTTGCCACATCTTTTGTAAGTGTAATTGTTGCAATGTTTTCCTGATGATTTGCAACTGCGTTTTCAACCCCGTCAATTGCCATAAGAGCTTTTACAACGTGGGCTTCGCATCTCGGGCACATCATACCCTCAACTTTAATTACTTTTTCCATATCTTTCTTTCCTTTCTCTTCCGTTTCAGGTATTTCTGATTCGGATTTTTTGTTTTTTTCAGTAATATATTTTGATTTAAATAATTTTAATCTTAAAGCATTTGTAACAACCGAAACTGAACTAAGACTCATAGCCGCAGAGCCAATCATGGGGGTGAGTTTAATACCCCATAAGGGAAATAATGCACCTGCTGCAAGGGGAATACCGAGACAGTTGTAGAAAAATGCCCAGAACAAATTCATCTTTATGTTACGCATAACTGCAATGCTTAATTCGGTTGCCTTAAGGGCATCCGTAAGGGTGTTGTTAATAAGGACGATATCCGCACAGTCAATCGCTATATCCGACCCTGCACCGATAGCGATACCGATATCGGCAGTTGTGAGGGCGGGTGCATCGTTTATACCATCACCGATAAAAACTATCTTTTCGCCTTTTTCTTGTAAAAGGCGGATTTCTTTTTCTTTATGGGCGGGTAAAAGGTCAGAAATAACGAGGTCAATACCTGTTTTTTCACCCACGCTTTTTGCTGCACCATTATTGTCACCCGTTAGCATAACTGTTTTCTTGCCGAGTTTTTTAAAGCCCTCAATGGCTTTTATACTATCCTCGCGTATGGTGTCTGAAAGAGCTATAATACCAATTATATCACCGTTTTTCGCGAAAATAAGTGGTGTTTTACCTTGATTTGCAAGTTCGGTTAGTTGCTTATCAAATAAATTACAGTCAACACCTTGTTCGGTTAAAAACTTCTTATTACCTGCAGTATAGTAGTCTTTTTCTATTGTTGCGGTGACACCTTTACCTTGAATTGCCGTAAATTCTGAAACTTCAGGTAGAGTAAGGTTAAGTTCTTCTGCCTTTTTGCGTATAGCCACGCCTAAAGGATGTTCGCTTCCTTTTTCAATTGCACCGCAAAGAGCGATAAAATCATTTCGCGAAAGGGATTTGTCAATAACAATAGTATCACTGATACTCATTTTACCGCTTGTTATAGTCCCCGTTTTATCGAAAACAATCGTGGTGGCTTTGCCAAGGGTTTCAAGGGCTTCGGCGGATTTAATGAGTATGCCGTTTTCTGCGGCTTTTCCCGTACCCACCATAATGGCAACAGGTGTTGCAAGTCCCAAGGCACAGGGGCAGGAAATAACAAGCACTGTTATAGCGAAAGAAAGGGCGTTTTCAAAATCTTTAGTAAAAATGAACCATGATATAAATGTTATTAGGGAAATACCCATTACCACGGGAACAAAAACACCACTGACCTTATCCGCAAGTCTTGCAATGGGGGCTTTAGTTGAGGATGCATTTTCAACAAGTTTTATAATTTGGGAAATAGTTGTATTTTCGCCAACCTTTGAAGCGGTCATATAAAAAGTACCGCTTTTATTAAGTGTTGCGGAAATAACTTTGTCACCGCTTGATTTTTCAACGGGTAAGCTTTCGCCCGTAACGGCGGATTGGTCAATTGAGCCGTAGCCCTTTGTGACAACTCCGTCAACGGCTATTCGTTCACCCGGGCGGATAATCAGTTCATCACCCATTACTATATCTTCGGCTTCAATAGTAATTTCCTTGCCGTTTCTTATTACATTGGCGGTTTTGGGTGATAATTCCACAAGTTTACCTAAAGCATCACCTGTTTTATTTTTGGAGCGACTTTCGAGGAATTTACCTACCGTAACAAGGGTCAGAATCATTGCACTTGATTCAAAATAAAGCTGGTGTGCATAGTGGGAGAGGGTATCTATATTACCCCGTGGTGCATTATATGCCATCATCAGTACGGCGAAAACACCGTATAAAAAGGATGCACTTGAGCCGAGAGCAACGAGGGTGTCCATATTTGCCGCACGTTTAATAAGACCTTTGAACCCCGAAATGAAAAACTTTCTGTTTATTATAATTACGGGAATTGTAAGGAGCATCTGAATTATTGCGTTTATTAACGCATTTTCAGTACCGCTTAAAAACGAGGGCAGGGGAAGGTGCAACATACCGCCCATTGCGATGTACATAAGTACAATAAGAAAAATTGCCGAACTGATAAGTCGTTTTTTCATATTGCGTTCGTTTTCGGCTTGGTCTTTTTTGCGGTCTTCCCATTCTGAGGAAAGACTCTTTTTATTGTTATCCCCGTATATGGTAGCACCATAGCCTATATTGTTTACGGCGGATATGAAATCCTGCTCGGTCAGTTTACTTTCGTCATACTCTACGACCATTGAACCGCTGAGAAGATTTACATCTGCATTTTCAGTGCCGTCAAGTTTTAATGCACATTTTGTAACGTTTGCCTGACAAGCGGCACAGGTCATACCCGTTATTTTAAATTTGGATTTTTTCATATCTTTATCATCATTTCATTAATTTTTGAAGGGTCACTACAAGTTCATCAATGGTACTGTCCTTGCCGTTTTTTATATCATCCGACACGCAGGTTCTTATATGATTTGCAAGTAACTCTTTGTTAAAGGCGTTAAGTGCTGCGTTTGCGGCACTGACCTGAATTAAAATATCAGTACAATAGGCGTCGGTTTCAACCATTTTTCTGATGCCCCGTATCTGACCCTCTATTCTGTTAAGGCGATTAATAAGTGCCTTGAGTTCATCCTGAGAACGTTGTTTGGTTTTATGATTACAACA
This sequence comes from Acutalibacteraceae bacterium, assembly GCA_045592665.1. Classification (GTDB taxonomy): domain Bacteria; phylum Bacillota; class Clostridia; order Oscillospirales; family Acutalibacteraceae; genus DTU089. The sequence goes on along the minus strand of JAZNVE010000108.1, from coordinate 14,302 downwards.
AGTTGTATTATCCATAGTAATACCTCCAATATACCCTTAGGGGGTATATTTATGATAAACTATCTTTAGGATAATGTCAATACATTGTTGACAAAGACTTTTTTTATATGGTAACATTTTATGGTAAATTATTTATGCCGAAAGAGGCGATTTTTTTATGGAAAAATATGTAACTGAAGTCCTTGCACCAAAGCTTCAGGGCGATGGGGGATGGGTAGAATTTGTTTCCCTTGAGGGTAACGAATTGACCCTTGTTTTCCGTGGTGAATGTTCAAAATGTCTTATTCTTCACCGTTGCACTGATTGGATTGAACAGGAAATAAAACGAGATTTAAAGAAAACGGTTAAAGTAAACGCAATACGTAAAAGACCGTATTTTCAGGATGTGTGAGGTGAATTATGGCACATATTAAAGTTGTAAGACGTTCTTTACGTCCCGAGGAATGGACGGATTTACGTTTCGGTTGGCTTAAACGCCACATATATGATAAAAAGTGGGAAATAGAAAACCTTGAAATAAGGGATGCTCGACAGACAGACGAAATGCAGTTTGAATATTATTCCGATGATTACCGACCGCTGAAAAAGGGTGATATGTATTTCACACCCGACGGCACTGCATTTATAAAAGCGGATGTTAATATCCCCGAGGAGTTAAAGGGAAGGGAACTGTGGTTTTCACTTAAAACTGCGGCTGAAATCTGCGTTAAGGTAAACGGTAAATACATAGGCGGTGTTGACCCCAACCGCGAAAGAATGCTATTGTCACCCTACGTTGATGTAAATGATACCTTGCATTTTGAAATGATGGGTTATAACCGTAGCAAGCCCGATGATGAGCGTAACCCTGAGAGTCTTTCGGTGCGTGGATGCCGTCAGATTTTTGAGGGTGCATATATCTGCACTATCAATGACGATGTGCAGAGCCTTGTTTACGATTTCGAGCTTCTTTTAGATATTGCAAAGAGTGAACTTTTCAATGAGGATTACAGGAATTTCCTTAATAAAGAGCTTAATAACGCAATGAATTGCATTGATTTTGACAGCGATGAACTTACGGGTGTTAATGAAGCAAAGAAATATATTGAGGACGTAATTTTCAGTAACGATACATATAAAGGCACGGGTGATGTGGCACTTGTGGCTCATTCACACCTTGATATTGCGTACTATTGGCGAAGAATACACTCGGTACAAAAGAATTTGAGAACAATTCTTATTCAACTTCGTCTTATGGACAAGTACCCCAATTTCAAGTATGCCCATACTCAACCCTATACCTACGAAACTCTTGAAAAATATTATCCGGATGTTTTTGAGGAGTTAAAAGAAAAGGTTAAAAACGGTCAGTTTGAGCCCGTTGGGGCTATGTACGTTGAGCCCGATTGTAATGTGCCTAACGCGGAGAGCCTTATAAGGCAATGCCTTTACGGACAGAAAACCTACGAGAGAATGTTCGGTAAAAGGGTAAATAATGCCTGGCTGCCCGATGTTTTCGGTAACAGTTGGATTTTACCCCAGATTCTCAAAAAAAGCGGTGTTGATTACTTTGTTTCAAATAAAATGTCAACCTGGAACGATACCAACAGATTCCCACATAATAATTTTATATGGAGGGGTATTGACGGTAGCGACGTTTATGCATGTGTTCCGCCCACACACTTCATAACCTGGAATATGCCAAGTCAGATTCAGGAAAACTGGGAGGCGTATATTGATAAAGACAGTGGCGGACAGACCCTTAATATGTTCGGTTACGGTGACGGCGGCTCAGGTTGTACTGAAGAAATGATTGAACTTATGAATCGTTTCGAAAAAGTTTCCGTATTGCCAAAATGCACTCACACAAGCGGAGCGGAGTTCCTTGAAAAGAATCTTAAGGATAATAAAAATCTTCAGGTTTGGGACGGGGAGCTTTACCTTGAAATGCACCGAGGTACATTTACAACTAAGAGCCTTATGAAACGTGCAAACCGCCGAATTGAAAACAAGTTCAGAACCGCAGAAATGCTTTGCGTTATGAGGGGCGAAGAAAAAACGGAAGAAATAACCGCCCTTTATAAAAAGTTCCTTATAAATCAGTTCCACGATATTTTACCCGGCTCCCATATTCACCCCGTTTACGAGGATGCTATGAGGGATTATGCTGAAGTTGAAAAGGCACTCGACCAAATTATCGGTACGGGTAGTAAATATTTTAATACTCTTAACTTCACCCGTGATGCGATTACATTTATTAAAAATAAAAACGGCACTTCAACACGCTACGGTGAAAAGGGTAATTGGATTATTCCCAATATGGAAGCCCTGACCTCTGCAAATCTTTGTAAGACCGATTTTAAGGGTGAATGGTTTAATGTTAACGGTGACACAATAGAAACCCCGTTCTATATTGCGAAGTTCAACACGGATGGCTCAATAGCATCACTTTTTGATAAAGAGCTTTCAAGAGAATGGGTGAATGGTGAGTTTAATAAACTTAAACTCTACGTGGATTGCCCCGGCAACTACGATGCGTGGGATATCCTACCCAATTACCGTGAAAAACAGGTTGAATTAGAGGTGAAGTCCCCCGTTTCAGTTTGCGAAAGTGATGGGGAAAGCGTTACATTTACCGTAACTCTTACAACCGAAAAATCTGAGTGGGAAATGAAAATCAGATTTTTCAGAAGAAGTAGGGGAATTGAAGTTGAAAGTAATGTAAACTGGAACGAAAAACATAAACTTGCGAAAATGGAGTTTCAGTGCAATATTCTTACGCGAAAAGCCCTTTGCGACACTTCCGCAGGATTTATTGAAAGGGAAACCCACCGTAACACAACCTGGCAACAAGCAAGATTCGAAACCTGCCACCATAAATGGTGCGATATGTCAGAATCAGGTGGAGGTATTGCTCTTGTAAATGACGGAAAATACGGCGTTGGTTTCTTAGAAAACTCAATGAGCCTTTCACTCCTTCGTGCTACGGAGCGTCCCGACGTTACTTCGGATATAGGCGAACACTCTTTCTGTTATATGATTGTCCCACACGAAGGCGATGCGGTAACGGCTGATATAAACCGTCTCGCTCATCAGTATAATACACCCCTTGTAAAAGCGGACTGTCAGTGGAATTTACCCACATTCGAACCACTTTACTTACAAGCGGTAAAACAAAGTGAGGACGGCACAATGACCGTTATAAGGCTTTCGGAGCAGGACGGCAAACGCGGACAGATAAAATTACCCCAAAAAGTAAAACTCCTCAATATGCTTGAAGATATTGAGGGCGAAACAGATACAATTGAATATAAGCCATTTGAGATTATAACAATTGGTGTATAAGAAAAATTCACTTGCCTCAAGTCGAGGTAAGTGAATTTTTTTAGTTTTAAAAAATTTTTATGTCAAAAACTGCTTGTTTTGACACTATATAACAGAGAGTGAATTGAAATGAGATAAAAAACAGAAAAAGGGGCGTTGAAAATGATTTTTATTTATAAGATCTTTTAGTGTCGGTAATACCTAAAATGTAATCAATACTTACATCATAGAACAATGCAAGTTTAATTAAAATTTCTGTGGGTATATCCAGATCACCGCGTTCATAGTTACTGTAAACACGTTGACTGCACATAAGAATTTGGCCCATTTCTTTCTGGGTCAGGTCCTTATCCTCTCTAAGGTCTCGTATTCTTGTGTAATGCATAGTACCACCGCCTGATAATAGTATTTGATACTATTATAGTTTTAGCGGAATATACGCTATTGACATTTAGCGGAAAATCCGCTAAAATAATTTCAAGATAGTCAATAATGTTCTGATAAATAGGTTTGTTATGTCTATCTGTACAGTAAAAACACTGATTAAACACAAAATAAAATTTATGGAGGTAATGTTATGAAGATCAGAAAAATAGTTTCAATGGTACTGAGCTTTGCTATTTGCTTTAGCCTTTGCGCAAACTTCAGTATGGTAAAAGCTACGGATGTAAATTCAGAAAAACTGACTTTTACACTCAGTAGTGACGGCACTTACTATCTGGTAGGTACAAAGAATACCTCTGTTACAGGTGATGTTGTAATTCCTGCCACCTATGAGGGTTTGCCTGTTCGTCAGGTTAATTCTTATGGCTTTAAAGAATGTACCGGAATTACCAAGGTTACTCTGCCGGAAGGTATTGAAAGATTAAGCACGGGTGCATTTTTAGATTCGGGGCTGACAGAAATAGTTATGCCTTCAAGTTTGAAATATATTGCAAGCTGTGTGTTCAGAGGTTGTACAAATTTAAAAAATATTGATATTCCTACTTCCGTTACTCATATAGGCGATTCTGCATTCAGCCTTTCGGGTCTTGAAAAGCTTGTAATTCCCGATAGTGTTATTTACGGAGATATACGCAATGTGGGTGGTAAAACTCCATTTGATGCACAGTGGCTTGCAAATAGTTGCGATTCTCTTAAAGAGGTAGTTTTGCCGAGTAATATAACCGAAATCGGGCAGGGCGCTTTCAGTTGGTGTATAAATCTTGAAAAAATAACCATTCCTGCAACTGTTACAAAGATCGGTTCAGGTGTATTTAACAATTGTTCGTCGTTAAAGGAAATTTATATTCCCGATTCGGTAGCTACAATAGATAAGGATGCCTTTTTTAGTATGGAACTTGCGGTAATCAGCTTGCCTGCTAACGTGCGTTTTACCGATAGTGCAACCACATACCACGATTGGTCATATAAAATGGACCATATCCTTTTCAGGGGCACTGAAGAACAGTTCAACACAATGATAGCTGAAATGGAAATTGAAATCGATCAACATTTCAATTACAATACAGTTCATTTCAACTGCACCGCTGAAGCTCCAATATTAACAAACACAAAAAGAGCGGCGGCTAATTGCTTACAAAAATCAAAAATCTATTACAATTGCTCCGAATGTGGAGAAAATATCTGTACTATGGGCGGAGCTTACGGGGATCATATTTTAGGCGAAGACGGCAACTGCGTAATGTGTGCATTCCCGACAACTGAAACAAATAAATATTTTACTTTTGCTGAAGTTTTAAACGAAGACGGCAGTGAGGTTATCGGATATAACATTACAGATTGTGATACAACTGTAAAAGGTGCTCTTTTAGTTCCCGGTGAATATAAGGGATTACCGGTTAAAGGGATTACAGACGGTGCTTTAGCAGGGTGTAAAGATGTTAAATCCATAATTATAGGCGAAGGTGTTGAGACCATTGGCAAGAGGGCATTCTGGCATTGTGACAGCCTTGAAGCCTTGACAATTCCCACTACATTACTCAGTATTGATGACGACCCCTTCTGGGGTACTGAAGAAAACTTTTCGGACGTATATATTTCCGACCTTCAATTCTGGTGTGAAATAGACTTTTCAGATATAGGTGTAGCCAATCCCTTGGGTGAAGCAGAAAATCTGTATCATAATGGTATTCTCGTTGAAGATTTGGTTCTTTTAGGTGATGTAACAGAAGTAAAGGATACTGCTTTTTATAACTGCGAGTCAATTAAATCCGTTACTTTTTCGGATAAAATTGAGCATATAGGGAAATACGCATTCAATGGTTGCCCCAATCTTACTGAGGTAAACATCCCTGACGTACCTGTGCAAATTGACATCCACGCTTTTGAAAATACGCCAATATATGATGATGCAAACAATTGGGAAAATGGAGCTTTTTATATAGATAATCATCTTATAAACTTCTTAGGCGAAGCGGATGAATTTGTAGTCAGGGATGGTACCGTTGACATAGCCAAAAGAGCCTTTGCCAGAACCAATTATTCGGGTGAAAAAATAATAAAAAAGCTTGTTTTACCCGATTCACTTGTGAAAATCAGCGACGAGGCATTTCAGGATTCTGCATATCTTGAGGAGATAACCTTCGGTACAGGTCTCAAGAGTATAGGAGAATATGCGTTTGAGGATTGTTCGTTGATTACTTCCCTTGAGTTTAAGAGCCTTGAAGAAGTAGGGGATTACGCGTTCCGCGGTGTTGATAACGTTAAAACACTTCATATACCCTATAATCTGGTAGAGTTAGATTATTTAGCTTGCTTATTCCCTGACACCCTTGAAAAAACAACCTGTGATCCCAACAATCCCAGATTCAAAATGTGTAAAGACGGGGGATTGTATACTAAGGACGACAAAGAGCTGGTATTCTTTGGAAATTCCTATACAACAAGCTACACCTTACCCGAAAAGACAACAGTAATCGCTGATATGGCATTTTGCTGTGCAAGAGCTCTTAGTGACATAACTCTCCACGATAACGTGGAAAAAATAGGTTTCGAAGCCTTTGCCGGTACAGATTATTTTTATAAGAATTTGTCAAAAGCGGATCTTTATGTCGGAAAATATCTTGTTAGTACAAGCTCACAGAATCTTCAGGTAAAAAGCGGTACGCTTGGTATAGCTGACGGAGTGGTGGATTACTCCTTGTTGAAAACAATCAAGCTTCCCGAGTCAATTAAATTTATTGATGGTAGTTTTGAAAATATTACGTCAATTGACGTGGCTTCTATGGATATGTGGTTGAATCTTACTTTTAATAACCCCGACGGAATGCAGGGTCTTAAGAATATTTATATTTCGGTAAATGGCAGTATACCCACCGAAATCGAAATTCCTCGTGATATGACTACGCTTAATTCGTACTTTTTGGGTAATTGTTCTAACCTTCAAACCGTAACAATCCCTGAAACGGTTACAACAATCGAGGATAATGCGTTTTATAACTATACTCCCGGCAGATTAAGGATATATTGTCTTAATGGTAGCGTGGCTCACGATTATGCAATAGCTAAAGGGATACTGTATAAAACCTATGACATTGTTTCAAAGGATGATGCACGTATAGACCACGTAAATAAAAGAATATACACAGATGTATATAATTTGTCGGATATTTATAGTTTGGTTACAGTAACCGATGAAAAAACTAATTTTGCTCTGGGTAGTCAATACAGTAACGAAAAACATATATGGGGCACGGGTTCTACGATTACTATTTACGAAGGAGAAGCCAGAACGGATTATACATTGATTATAAACGGCGATATTAATGGCGACAGCATAATTGATGTTCTTGACGTTTCATATATTGAGAAATCAATGAATAATAATTGTGAATTGAATGTACACAGTACCGTTGCGGCGGATGTTAACGGTGATAATCAGATTACTGTTGCAGATTATCAACAAGCACTTAATACAGTATTAGCATAAAAGAAAATACGCTTGATGTTCATTGAACATCAAGCGTATATTTTTTTATTTAAGTTTTGCTTTTACGATTTCTTCTGCTTTTTCGAGGGCTTCGGCAATTTTAGTTATATCCTTACCTCCTGCCATAGCAGAGTCGGGTTTACCACCGCCTGAGCCACCGGCAATCTGTGCAACTTCGCGGACAATATTACCTGCGTGTGCACCGTTTGCAATTGCTTCTTTTGCACAGTAACAAGCGAATGAGCAAGTACCCTTGCCACTCTGCTCTGCCGCAAGGATAACAACTATATCTTCGCCCTTATCCTTTGATGAGTCCACCATTGAACGTAAAGCACCTGCATCTGCCTCACCGATGTTAGCGGTAATAAGCTTAACTGCACCAACCTGTTTGCAGTTGTCAAAGAGGCTACCTGCTTTCTGTTTTGCAATTTCGGATTTAAGCTCTTCAAGTTCTTTTTCCTTGTTTTTAAGTTCTTGTGAAAGAGCCGCAGCTTTGTTAGCAAGTTCATTAACGTTTGCTAATTTCATAGCGTGTGCAGCGTCGTGGATAAGCTTTTCTTTCCCGTTAAGGTAGTCGATAACACCAAGACCTGTAACACCTTCAATTCTTCTTACACCTGCGGCAACGGAAGACTCGGATACAACGCGGAAAAGACCAATGTTGCCCGTATTCTTAACGTGTGTACCACCGCAAAGTTCGGTTGAGAAATCACCTGCAGAAACAACGCGTACAGTGTCACCGTATTTTTCACCGAAAAGAGCCATTGCGCCCTTTTTCCTTGCATCGTCAATACTCATTTCTTCAGTATTAACGTCCATTGCAGAAAGAATAATTTCATTAACTCTGTTTTCGATTTTTGTAATTTCTTCACCTGTAAGTGCGGAGAAATGTGAGAAGTCGAAACGTACCGCGTTTTCGTTTACAAGCTGACCTGCCTGTTCAACGTGTGTGCCGAGAGCCTCACGGAGTGCCGCCTGAAGAAGGTGAGCCGCGGTATGGTTTCTCATAATAGCCTGACGGCGTGTAACGTCTATTGAAGCAGTTGCTTTGTCACCGACATTTATTGCATCACCCTCGGTGAGTGTACCGTGGTGAAGAATAACGCCTTCTGCGGTTTTAGTTGTATTAGTAACGGTGAAAACATTGTCACCTACGGTGATGACACCTGTGTCACCAACCTGACCGCCGCTTTCTGCGTAGAATGATGATTCGGAAAGTACAATAACGGCATCGGTATCAACGCCTACGAAATCCACCTTTTCACCGTTAGCGGCAATGGCGAGAACTTCACCTTCGCTGACATTTTCTTTGTAACCGTTGAAAACTGTTGAACCGCATTCTTTGAAAGAAACGTCAGAGCTTTTCCAACCCTCAGTACCTGCAACATTTCTTGCGGCTTTAGCTTTTGCTTTAGCCTCTGCAAGGAATTTTTCAAATTCTTCATTATTAACGGTCATACCGTTTTCTTCGACGATTTCTCTTGTTAAGTCGATGGGGAAACCGTAAGTATCCTGAAGTTTAAAAGCATCCGCACCTGAGAGAACTTTTCCCTCAGTTTTCTTAATCATATCATTAAGAAGTTCAAGACCGCTGTCAATGGTTTTATAGAAGCTGTTTTCTTCCATTGAAATAACCTTGATAATATAATCCTCTTTTTCGCGAAGACCGGGATATGCGTTCTCATTTTCTTTAATAACGGTTTCGCAAACCTCCGCAAGGAAGGGACGCTCAATACCCAGAAGTCTGCCGTGACGAGCGGCACGTCTGAGAAGTCGTCTTAAAACATAACCTCTGCCCACGTTTGAGGGAAGAACACCGTCACCAATCATAAATGTGGTTGAACGGATATGGTCGGTAATAACACGAAGTGAAATATCGCTCTTTTCATTTTCGTGATATTTAACACCCGCAATTTCCATAATGTGCTTCATAATATTCTGAACGGTATCAACCTCAAAAATATTATTAACATCCTGACAAATACAAGCGAGTCTTTCAAGACCCATACCCGTATCAATATTGGGGTTTGCAAGTGGAGTGTAGTTGTTGTTGCCGTCGTTTTCAAACTGTGTGAAAACAAGGTTCCAGAATTCAACGAAGCGGTCACATTCGCAACCTACCTTACAGTCGGGGCTACCGCAACCGTATTTTTCACCACGGTCGTAGTAAAGCTCAGAACAAGGACCGCAGGGACCCTGGCCGTGCTCCCAGAAGTTATCTTCTTTACCGAAACGTACCATATGGTCGGGCTTTACGCCAACATCCTTTGTCCAGATATCGTATGCTTCGTCGTCATCAAGATAAACGCTGCAATAGATTTTATCTGCATCCATACCGATAACCTCGGTGCAGAATTCCCATGCCCACGGAATAACCTCTTTTTTGAAATAATCACCGAAAGAGAAGTTGCCGAGCATTTCAAAATATGTGCCGTGACGTGCGGTAATACCTACACGCTCAATATCGGGCGTACGAATACATTTCTGACAGGTTGTAACTCTCTTTTTAGGGGGAGTTTCTTCGCCTGTGAAGTATTTTTTCATAGGTGTCATACCCGCGTTGATAAGAAGAATACTCTTATCACCCTGAGGTACAAGGGGGAAGCTGGGGAGTCTTAAATGCTCCTTGCTTTCAAAGAATTTAAGATACTTTTCTCTTAAATTGTTAAGACCTGTCCATTCCATAGTTTATTCACTCCGTTCATTAGTTAGGAGTTAGGAGTTAGGAATTAGGAGTTTCGGGACCTGCGGTCGGCATTATAATCGGCACTTTGTGCCCCAAAACTCCTCACTCCTCACTCCTCACTCCTCATTTTTAAATAAAAAAACGGCACGTTTTTTACAAATCGGGACGGAATAAACCGCGGTACCACCCGAATTGTGCAAAACGCACCACTCATAGTTATCAGTTAACGCCTGAAAACGTGTCGTTTCCGACAAGGCTCAACAAGTAGCAAATCTTTTGGCGACCGAAAGCTCACACCAACCGCTTCCTCTCTGGATGCCGTATCAAAAAATCATCTTGCGTCATAGCCACAAAAAATATACAAATATATTATATAAAATTTTTTTGTAAAGTCAATAGATTATTTTAGTAAAACCCCCTGTTCTTCTGAACAAGGGGTTTAAATTTATTGAATATAAGCAGTAATATCAATAATATTAATTTTCATGGTATAGTTACCCATATTGCGGGTCTTACACCGGCTTGGGTGTTATCAACGTAACAACCTAAATCATCCATAGCACCGTCGTAGTGAACACCACATACATCGACATTGTATATGCCCGGGGTTCTGAGCCACCACCAACAACTTGTTTCATACATTGTTTCAACTCCATTTGCTCTTGCATACTTAGTAGGGGAGACTTTTCTTGTGTTATTTGAGGCAAAATATGATTCGGCTTCGCCATAACTCAATAAGAATACTTTGTCGGTAGTATTTGTGCCACCTTCCGAATCGTGTAAGGGGTTATCGGGTGTTGTTAGATTTGTTGGAATAATAAGGTCTTGGTAATCTAAATTGAAAGCAGATTTATAAAAATCATCGTTGAGCCAGTTTCGTATAGAACTATTTGCCCATGTGATATCGATTCGGTCATTATTGTATGGTTTACAATCAAGCGCATCTACGCTAACCAATAAGGCACGGTTGTCCTGAATGTCGAGAACAATCCAATCAATAGTTTCCTTACCATTACTTGTGTCGGCGTCTTGTTCATAAGCACCAAACTGAACAGTATCGCCTATTTCCGCTTTGGAAAGTGTGGTTGTATGTACCATGAAAAGTGAAGCCTCCGCCATCTTGCCACTATTACTAAAATGTTTTATTTCAGAGAAAATTTCGTGGGCTGTTTTATAATCTTTTCTGTCAAAAGCGTCGTGTGCCTGAATATATTTGCATTCGAGTTTCTTGATGTTCGAGTCTTTGTAGTCATCCAATTCCTCAAAAATTTCATAAGCACCTACAATATTTCCTGAATTCATCATATCAATAGCCTTGTCGTATTTTACTTTTGGCATAATTACAAATATACCAATAACTACTGAAACAACAATTGCTATCAATACGAATACTGCCACTATTGACATTATTGTAAACGCAATGCCCACTTTCTTGCCTGTGGATTTTTTAGGTGGATTATTTGTTTTTGTTGCCATTTTTGCCCCTCCAAAGTTTTATTCTTGAATAAGTCAGTTTGTCAGTTCGTTGTATGTAATCTTGATTATTTTTGTGCTGTTAAGGCAACAATCGGTGTTGTTGCTATGATAATATGCCACAAGGCAATAATTTCCGTTCTCAATAATTGCGGGGTAGCAGTAGCCGTTGTTTAAATCGTCCTCAATGAAAAAAAGATTGTTTCTTGTAAAGGTTTTACCGTTATCATAGCTTACGGCTAAAGTGTAGGGTGTGCGACCCCAGAATTCCTCATCATCTTCCCTTAAAATATGCTCGGGAACAGGGTTGAATACCGCAAGGGTTAAATCCTTGAAATTTTTAACGAGCATTGGGGAAGAGGGGGAGGAGAAAAATGTATTCGGTTCGGCAGCGGACCAGTGTTCACCATTGTCTTTTGAAAATGCTTGGAATTGAAAACCCAACCCCGTGCGTATATAGCACCACAAAGTACCGTCATCGTATTGGAAAAGTCCCGGCTCCTGAAATCCGAGAGGGTCTTTAGGAAAGGGGCATTTTAACTCTGTGTCGGTCTTTTTCCACGAAGCCCCGTCATCATCCGAATAAAAAAAGCAAACCTCTCCCGCAGGAAAACCTTCGGTATTTGCATAAATTGAGTGCCTTGCAGCGGCAAAGAGAATTCTGCCGTTATTGAGCTTAATAACTCTATCGTTATTTAAAACAAAATAATCTTGCTCGGAGATACAATCAAGGCAGTTTGAGGGTTTACTCCAGTTTAATCCCTCGTCGGTTGAACGGGTAAAAAGTAATTTGTCAGTACCGTCTGCATTTTTTTCAATATAAAAAGCACCTATATCATCGTTATTCATTCTTAAAAATGAAAGGCTCATAATATTGACAGAACCCTCTGATTTTTGGAATAACACTCGTTTTTCGCCCCAGTTTTCTCCCTCGTCGTAAGAGGTGAAAGCCGAAATAACTGCGTGGGCTTCGTCTTCGCGGTTATCGTCAATAAACTCAGTGTAACCGAATAAAATTGCTCCGTTTTTTAGTTTTATGAAAGAACCCTCGCCGTTACGGGTGTTGCTACCCTCGGCAGGAATAAAAAACACTTGTCTGCCTATTTTTTTCATAATATCACCTACTTTGAGTAATTATTCTATCACATTATATAACAAAAGTAAAATTATTGAATAAAATAATAATATGTGTTATTATATATTGGTTCAAAAGAGGTGTTGGTATGAGTGAAAAATGGGTACAAGCCTGGGGACAGGCACATTCGGCGCTTTCGTTCTTTTATTATCCGTCTTGCGAAAAGACGTACAGAATGATTATAAAATCTGCAATCCAAGGTAAAAAAATAAAATTAGAGCTTTCCAATGAATGTGCAAAAAACCACGTGGAAATAGGCTCCGTTACCGTTTCAAAATGCAACGAAAACGGAGATTTTACGGGAGATTATAAATTTATTACATTTAAAGGCGAAAAATCTTTTACTATAAAAATGGGCGAGGTTATTGAGACCGATTGTGTGGATATAGGTATTGAAACGGGCGAGTTTTTCTGCGTCAGTATCTTTGTTAAAAAAGGTGCTCTCAGAAGCGGTAACCTTATAGATAATGTTGAACTCATAACCGCAAAAGGCGATTTAACTGAAAACTCAAAAATAGAAAATCAACGCAGAATAAGGGACGGCGTAAGAGAATTTGCATCAAAAGTATTGAGAATGTATTTCCATAAACCCATTCCCCTCTTTCAGAGTGTTAAGCTTCTTAACGATACGGATGCGAAATCCATTATCGTTTACGGGGATTCCATAAGCCAACAGGGTTATTGGACCAATATGTTTTCCGAGAGAATTTACGATGAATTCCCGGGCCAATATTCCGTTGTAAATAAATCTATAATGGGTAACAGGTTACTTCTTGATTACAGCGAAAGATTTTTCTGCAAGGGTCTTTTCGGTATAGGCGGAATGAACCGTATGCAAAGGGATATTCTCAGTTATCCCGACTGTGAATATGTTATTTTAGCCTTAGGTACAAATGACTTTTTGCAGTATAATACCATTGCCGCACCTAAGTCCGAGAAACCCACCGTGGAGCAGTTTTTTGAAAGTGTTCTTGAATTTAACGAGATACTAAAAAAAGAGGGAAAGAAATTAATTGTATTTAATATTCTTAATTTCGGCGAGTGCATAGATTCGCGACCCGAAAAAGAAGAAATGGTTAAGGAATTTAATCAGAAGCTTGTGGAAAACAAGAAGCTTTTCCACGGGGTTTACGACCAAGCGAGTCTTTGCGTTAATCCTGACAAAACGAATTGTACTAAAAAAGAATACCTTGGTAAAGACTATATCCACCCTAACAAAAAGGGCGGTAAAATAGTGGCGGATAACGTGAATTTAGATTGGTTCAGAAAATAAGAGGTGTAGTTATGAAATTTATCAGAGTTCTAATGGCAATAATTATCTGCGTTTCCTGTTTAATTGTACCGGTTTTTGCAGAAGATACAGTAAATGATACTGAAGCTGTAATTCTTTCGGGCGAGGCTGTATCCTATAATGCGGATGGCACTTTAACTGTTGAAAACGATGACGGTGTTCAGTATGTAGTGTTTATGGTTACTAATATTCACTATAATAACCTTGAATCCTATGTTTCGGAAATGGTTACACTTCACGGTGCAATTGATTCTACTTCCGACAGAATGTATGCTTTTGGTGTGGTAGGACCTATGTGTATTACCCAATCAATAGAGCAGATGAACGAAGAGGTTAATACTGTATTTGCTCTTGCGGAAAAATACAATGTTCCCGTATTTTTCCAGATGGATGACTGTACTAACTACTCTCAGGATTTCGGTAACGGTGCTACTACCGATGAAAATGGCAGTAAATTTTATGACGACCCGGAAATGTGCGAAT
>JAZNVE010000107.1:0-27751 GCA_045592665.1 Acutalibacteraceae bacterium | reverse complement strand
ATAAGCGGATTTATCCAAGTATAAATCTGCTCGTCAACGAAAGCCTTGGATTCTTTCCACTCTTTAGTTTTTTTGAGTTCTTTTGCAACCTTAAGCTGAGAGTTATATTTAATAAGGGATGATACTAATTCACCAAACCATTTTATGGTAAAACCGTTCATAAATCTTTCTCCTATACAATTTATCTTTGTAATTTTATCATACCGACACCAAAATGCAAGTGTATTTCATAAAAATCCGGTTTTTATTGAAGAATACAAACACATATGGTAAAATATTACAGAAAATAACTGACGGGAGGTTATTATGAATTTTTTTGTTAACCAGCTTATAATTCTTGCATCAGACTCCGTTTGTTTACAGGCAGCAGAATTGTTTTCAAATGAACTGAAAAAAAGATGTTCCCTTAATGTAACTGTCACAAACGAAAACACACCTTACTTTGTTTCCTTTAAAACCGATTCAGCAATAAGTGATAAGAATCAATATACCATTAACCATACACAGACCGGTTTTGAAATTATTGCAAAAACCATACGCGGACTTATTTTCGGATATTCGCATATTCTAAGAAAAGCTAAGTTTACCTCCGATGGCATCGTTATAACAGAGTCTGTCGAAGGTACATACAAGCCCCAGAAGCAAATAATAGGTCATCAAGTCGGTTACCGTACAACTCCTAACACCTATGATGCCTGGAATTACAAACAATACTTTGATTATTATCTTGATATGATGGCTTTCGGCACAAACACCTGTGAGCATAACACAACAAAATTCGGAAAAAATGAAATGAATCCCCTTATGAGATACACTCAAGAGGAATTCGTTGTTGAAGCCTCACGCCTTGCAGATACAGTCGATTTGGATGTTTCTTTATGGCACGCCAACGATGACAAGGAGTCCGAAGAGGAAGCCTTGCGCATAAGAGAGAATATTTACTCTAAAATCCCACGTATAAACGCTGTATTTCCTCCCGGTGGTGACCCTGGTGAAATGTACGCTGACGATTTCGTGGAGCGTTGCAGGAAAATCTCTGATTTGCTAAAAAAAATACACCCCGAAGCACAGATGCATCCTTCCGCCCAAGCTCCCCATAAATACAAAGATTGGGGTGAGGTTTTCATAAAAGAAATGGAAAAAATGCCCTCTGAAATCGATACGGTAATTATGGGGCCCAACCATGCCTACCCTATGCACGAATTGAGGAAAAAACTCCCCGAAAAGTATCCCTTAAGATTTTATCCCGACATAACCCATAACCTTCGTTGCGAATACCCCGTCAATTTTCTTGAGGATGATTGGCACTTCGCTTTGGCGTCCACTCTCTCAAGAGAAAGTGTAAACCCCAGACCAACTGAAATACGCACTTTGCACCGTATTTTTTCTCCTTACACCATCGGTAGTGTAAGCTATTCAGAGGGAGTGCACGACGATGTCAATAAAATGATCTGGAGTGCCCTCGAATGGGATAAGGATGCAAATATCCGTGAAGTTTTACTGGATTACTCAAGATATTTTATGAATGAAGCGGACGAAAATATCATTGCCGATACTATCTTCCTCCTCGAAAAAAGTTGGCAGGGCGACCCCGTCGAAAACCCTTGCATAGACTTTGCGTACAAAAATCTTTGCGAATTGAAATCAAAGCACGAAACCCTTTCAGAAAACTGGAGATTTATGCTTCTTTATTTCAGAGCTTGTTGTGACAAGCTTGTAAAAATGCGCCGTGCATTTGAAATAACACTTTGTAAAAAAGCCATTTACGAAAGTAAAAACGGCTTAATTAACAAGGCGCTGAAAACACTCAACGCTCCCTTTGATGAAGAATATACGGCTCTGCGCAAGGAACTTGACATTCTCGGCAAAAAATTATTTGATTTAATCGGGATACAGTTGGATGTGGAGCATTATTACGCAGACAGCTGGGAAAGAGGTGCAACCCTCGACACCATTGATAACAATGTTTCAGACAGAGCATATTTAAGAAACAAGCTTAACTATGCCCTTACACTTGACGATACACAAACAGCTTCGTACATAAACCGCCTTATAAACCGAAACAAAACCGACACAGATGAGGTTTATTATTCCGTAGCCTTACACGGGCTTAACGCTTTGGGCTTAAAACAGGAAGGCGAGTTTTATATGGATATACAGGGCGACAGACCTTACACCAAGGAAAACCCATTGCCCATGTCCATGACAAAGGTTTACGACCATTTTACCCTAAAATCCAAATTCGGCGGGTTTAAACCAAATACGGATTACACCCTTACAATAGTCTATAAAAGCGATGCATCTGCCGATGCTAAACACCGCATTACGGCAAACGGACACACAATTTACGAGGGTGCTCAATTCGGAGGAGAAAAAAACCCCCGATTTGATAAAGAATTGTTAGTACCGGGTTTTGAAAGTGCTACTTATAATCTTAAAAGTGATATTTTTGTAAACGGTACACTTGAACTGGAAATAAGTGAACCTGATATTGGTTTCAAATTCTGCGAAATGTGGATAAAAAAATCTTAAATATACAAGTCAATAAAAATAAATCTTAATATCGGGACCGATTTTGTAATATTTTTGTAATAAAATATTGAAAAAGTCGGTCCCTTTATGTTATGATATATTGAATTGTAATTTGGTGATTTATGTCATCGAGTATATTGAAAAGGTGGAAATTATGATTAGAATAATTTGTCCCGAATGTAAAAACGCTTATCTTCAAAAGGCAGAAACCGATTTCATCTGTCCCGGCTGTAATACTACCTTCCCCGAAAGCGAGGAAAATTTCCTTTCCGGTGCTCAATATTACCACGAGGGTGATTTTGCAGCCGCAGGCGACTGCCTTATGAAATATATCGTCAAAAACGGCGCTGAACCCCGTGCCATTTTCTATAAAGCCCTCTGCGATGCACAGGATTTTGACGAAGATACATCTTCCTTAAAGGATTTATATGTAAAAATCCTCGAATCTCTTATGGATATCTCTGATGACGATTTCATCCGTTATCTCGTAATGGCAAACGACGAGGTCCTTAAAATCGAAAAGGCTCTCACGCAGCTTCACATAGAGCTTTTTGCTGATGCAGATGCAGAAAAAATCAAAAAAGAGGTTTCAGCTATAATCAAGCTTCAGGACGAAGCAAAAATATACCGCAACAAACTCAATGAATTCGCAAACTCTTATAATGAACGCGCCACAAACAAAATAAGCGTTAAGCTTTCATCCTGCTACTTTGTTGATCCCGTTACCGCTACGGATGTAGGCACTATAAAATTCAATAAAATTGTCGAAAGCATCAACTCTCACACCGTATTTACCGGAATACTTTCAAACGAAATAAAGAACCTTGAAATCTACTATCGTTGTATAGTTATGTTCTTTGAAAAAAACCGTCGCAAATACGAGTTTCTTATGTCCAGCGCTGAGAAGTTTTCGCAGATTGCTAAGCTCCTTGAAGACGGCAGATACGCTTCCATTAAAGGTGTTCCCACAATATGCGAAAAGCTCAAAGCCGCTGCTTATGACTTTTTCCAGGAAAGCCTCAGAGACCATGACGATGAATTTGAACAGCAGACCGAAACCGTTGTAGTTATGGTAGCTGAAACTGTTGAAATCCCCGTAGAAAACACAGATGAAGCTGCCGAACCCCACGAACCGGAAACTACCGAAGAAGAATACGAGGATGTTTATTCATCAACTATCGATGAAACTGCAGAAGTTGAAGCAACTGCTGAGGTTGAAGAAGCAACCGAAGTTGTTGAGGAAGCCATCCCCGAAGATGATTCAGTTATTGAAGTCGACGAAGCAATTGCAGAAATTGCCGTGGCAGAAGAAACTTCAGAGGCAGAAGAAACCGCAGAGGCAGAAGAAACTTCAGAGGTTGAGGAATCTGCAGAGGCAGAAGAAACTGCAGAGGTAGAAGAAACTGCAGAGGTTGAGGAAACCGCAGAGGTAGAAGAAACTGCAGAGGTAGAAGAAACTGCAGAGGTTGAGGAAACTGCAGAGGTTGAGGAAACTGCAGAGGTAGAAGAAACTGCAGAGGCAGAAGAAACTGCAGAGGCAGAAGAAACTACTGAAATTGAAGGTGACTACGAAACAATCAAGCTTGATGAATCAGCCGAAGACCAAAACCACAACGAAAATCAAGTTAATCTTCTTAAAACAATTGCCGAAAAAGGTAATT
This sequence comes from Acutalibacteraceae bacterium, assembly GCA_045592665.1. Taxonomy (GTDB): domain Bacteria; phylum Bacillota; class Clostridia; order Oscillospirales; family Acutalibacteraceae; genus DTU089. The sequence goes on along the minus strand of JAZNVE010000107.1, from coordinate 23,558 downwards.
TAGCTGAGGATGTTACACCCGAAACACCCGAGGAAGCTCTCGCAGAAGAAGCTGAACCTTCCAAAAAGGCAAAACACAAAAAGAGCGTTGCTCCCATTATTGCGGTAGTAGTTGTTCTTCTCGCTATAATCGGTCTTGTGGCATTCAAGGTTGTTCCCGCAAAACTTAATGAAAGCAACTATGCAAAAGCAGACGCACTCTTTAACGAAAAGAACTACGAACAGGCTGCTATATTATACGAAAAATTAGGCGATTACGAAGATTCGGAAGACAAATATCTCCTCGCTCGTTATAATCAGGCAGGTGCCCTTGAAGCTGAAAAGAAATATGATGAAGCCAAAGTAATTTATATTTCTCTCGGCAATTATGAGGACTGTGCAGGTAAAATAAATTCTTGCACATATAATTCTGCTCTTATGGCATTAGAACAAGGTAAATACGACGAAGCAATTACTGTTTTTGGTACACTTGACGGTTATGCAGACAGCGAAAATATGATTGATGAATGTAATTTCCAAAAAGCTGTCAAACTTATTGAGGCTAAGGATTACGAAAAAGCAATTAATATGCTCACTGCTTTAAAAGACCATCCCGAAAGTGAAAATAAAATCCTTGAGGCAAAATATGCCTATGTTACCGAAAACTTAAATGCAGAAAACGAAACCACCCTCTCATATCTGAAGGACCTTGCACAGGCAAAGTATAAAGATAGCGGCGATTTACGCAACAAACTTTTAGGTACAAGTACAGTTCTTGCAGAAGGCATTTCAACCTGCATCAACTACAGTGAAACCGACACAACCGAAAACCTCGAAGAAGTTGACAGCACTAAAAACTTCTACTTCCACGTAACGGTTACAAATGAGGCTCTCTACACCAAGAAACTTACTCTTGTATACGAAACCTCGGCAGGCTACGGTTTCCCTGATAAATCTTTCGTTCTTACTGAAAACGAAAACACTTATACACTTACATATCCTTCTGACCCCGGTTCGAATTACAGTATTACATTCTCAGTTCTTGCGGATGATAACACCACACTCATTTCGCAGAAGGTTGCATTAAAATAATAACAAACAGGTTGTAAAAACTTTGCGTTTTTTACAACCTGTTGTTTTTCTTTAATCAAGAATATCCGAAATTCCCTCGGATACATCAGTCATCATTTCCGACATACCCTCTGACATATCTGTAACCATATCACCGATTACACCGTTTTCTGTTCCCGATTCATCAGTAATCATACCCTCGTTTGTTGTGTCCTCGGTTGTCATATTCCTTGTAGTGGAAATTGTGGGTGCAGTAGTCATTTCTTCATCATCCGCACCGCAACCGCAGAAAAGAATTGCCATACAACCCACAAGAGCCAACGCAGAAACTATTGTAATAATTTTCTTCATATTCTCACGTCCTTTCCGGAGCAACCTACCCAAAACTCCGTTATAATTATTTACAGTTTCAAATTAAATATTCATTATTTAGTTAATACTCCGCCATCGGTATAAAGAAGGATTAATATATCTTTTTCCTCTCCTGTTACGGGGTCAATATAAATAAGAACTTCATTATCCTTCTCATCACGGCATCTGTACTCATAAACATATATTTCCGTTTCCCAATCGGTAGGAATAAAGGCTTTTTTATATCCCAACACTTCAAGATTCGGATTAATAAGCCTTTTTGCCTCTGAAATGGTATATTTAACATTATCTTCCACAGATCTTTTTTTATGATTCATAAGGTAACCCGTCGCATCAAAAGCTGTTATTTCGCCCGTATCAAGAGCCACACTCACCTTAATTAAATCTGTGTAATAGGTTATTCCGTTTTCATAATAAGAAAAATTGATTGTACATATACCGTCCGTTGTGGAATAATAGCTTTCTTTAATTTTATCATATCCTTGTTTTTCAAGAAATTGCGTAGCCTTCTTTATTGCTTCAGCGTAAGAAAGCTCAATTTGTGACACAAAATCGGAAGTTACAAAGCTGCTTACTATACCGCCATTCTGAGTAACGGAAACGGTGTAACGGGAATTATAAAAGGTGTATGTGCTCATATTATTCTGAGTTTTACTCAAAAAATGCAGCTCATTACTTTTGATACCTAAAAATCTTGATGCTTCATCCTTGGCCTGTGCCTCTGTAACCTTTTGCATATTTTCGGTTACGGAGGATTTTTTGTTCATAATATGGTCAGAAAACGGACCGTCATAAATGAGCGTAGGATAATCACTCAAGGATTGATTCGCATCATTAAGCTCATTACCAAGATACATTCTTTCTCCTGTGTCACTTTGCAACGTAGTCTTAATTTCTTCGAAATCAAGAACACCGTTTTCTTCCTGCTCTATGAGGTAGTTTATATTTTTGCTTAATTTTTCCGCATATTCGAGAAGCTTTGATAAAGTATTTGTTTGTTCGACCGAAATTTTTTCGCCTTTTGCTATGGACCTGTTAAGTGAAAGTGTATACTCTCCCACCTGCGACAAGAATTTATAAACTCCTGATATTTCCGTATTTCCGTCTGTTAATTCCGATAAGCTCTCTTTAGCAGAGGCGCTTGACCGCCAAAGGTCCGATGATACATCGGACAACATACTGTCACCGTTACAATACATACATTTCTGCAAATTAAGGCTTATATCATCAAGATATGTCCCCAACTGAGTAAGTGCTCTTTCATTTGAAATCCTTATAGCAATTTTTGCTTGTGAAAGCTTATATGCATTTACTGTCCCCCATACGGCAAGTGTCAACACGACAGCACTCAGAAAACTGATAATTCTTATTAAACCTCGTCTGCTTTTTCTCATATTTGTGCTCCTTAGAGTTAAAATCTTCTTTAAGAGCATTTTCTCCGATTATTCACAAAATATTCAAGAAAATTACATTAAAACTTAACCCAAAACCATTTACAAAAAGTATAATAATATTGTATAATAAACTGATTATTGATAACTTGATTCAACAAAGGAAGTCGTGCTTTTGATCGCTTATTTTGATAACAGTGCAACCACAAAACCCTGCAACGAAGCTGTTGAGGTTGCTTACAAAGCCATAACCGAAAATTGGGGCAATCCTTCCTCATTACATTCAATGGGTAGTGATGCATCTGCCTCACTAAAAAAAAGCCGAAAGAAGGTAGCAAAGCTCTTAGGCGTAAACGACGATAATTTCTTTTTTACATCATCCGGCACCATTGCTAACAACACCGCGATTTTCGGCACTTACAACAAGCTGAAAAAGCAGGGCAACCGCATAGTAACCACCGCTATTGAACATCCGAGTGTGGGTGAGCCCATAAATGCTCTGGAAAGAGCCGGTGTTGAGGTTATCCGACTTTCCCCCGACAAGCACGGAAAAATCAACGAGGATGAACTTTTTGAAAGTATTAATGAGAACACAATTCTCGTTTCCCTTATGGCGGTAAATAACGAAGTAGGCTCAATATTACCCGTAAACACAGCACGAAAAGCAATTAATCAAAAAGGTGCTCCTGCACTCATACACGCTGACTGCGTTCAGGCTTTCGGTAAAATCCCCGTAACCCCCCGAACCATAGATGCGGATTTCATTACAGTCAGTGGTCATAAAATACACGCGCTCAAGGGTGTTGGCGGTTTATATATTAAAAACCCCGGAATTATTAAGCCCTACGTTTTAGGCGGAGGGCAAGAAAAAAATATGCACTCGGGTACTGAGGCAACTCCCGCTATATTCTCTTTCGGTGCTGCCGCAGAACAGGCAATGAATATCGGTAAACATCACGAATACGTCAAATCCCTTAAATCCCGTTTTATTGATGGTATCAGTGATTTAAGTTGCGTTACAATTAACTCCCCCGATGATGCCATTCCCTACATCATCAATATTTCAATTTTAGGTTTACCAAGTCAACCAATTGTCAATTTTATGAGTAGTAAAGGTATCTGCATTTCCGCAGGTTCCGCCTGTAAAACAGGTCATAGAAGCCCCGTACTTACAGCTATGGGTCTTGCTCCCGAAGTAATCGACAGTGCAGTGAGAATCAGTTTCTCCCGCTACAATACCTTTGACGAAGTGGATTTATTAATAGATGCAGTCAAAGAGGCGGCTCATAAATACGGTAAAAAATAACCTTTCGAAAGGATTATATATGAAAGAAATCATTCTTATTAAAGACGGCGAATTAGCCCTCAAGGGACTTAACCGTTCAACATTTGAAGATATGCTCGTTAAAAACATACGCAGAAGAATAAAAATATTCGGCAATTTCGAGTTCAAAAAATCCCAATCAACAATTACTGTTGCTCCTTTGGATGATTTTGCAGACCTTGATGCTGCCACCGATGAAATTTCAAGAGTCTTCGGTATTGCGGGTTATTCCCGTGCAGCGGTTTGTGAAAAGGATATGGATAGAATCTGCGAGATTGCGCCCATTTATCTTCACGACCAACTATCAAACGCCAAAACCTTTAAGGTAGAAGCAAAACGTTCCGATAAAAAATTCCCCTTAAAATCTCCCGAAATATCAGCAACTCTGGGTGGTAAAATTTTAGAAAGCTTCCCCCATCTCAGAGTTGACGTTAAAAATCCCGACATAACCGTAACCGTTGAAATCCGCGACGAGGCTTATGTACGCGGTAATCAACTTAAAGGTGCGGGCGGTATGCCCTGCGGTTCTTCGGGCAGAGCTCTTATACTTATATCCGGTGGTATTGATAGCCCCGTTGCGGGTTATATGATGGCTAAACGCGGACTTGAGCTTGTGGGTATTCACTTCGCTTCACCCCCTTACACATCATTACGTGCAGAAGAAAAGGTTCACGACCTGCTTTCAAAGGTTGCAAGATACAGTGGCAGAATATGGTTACATACCGTTCCTTTTACTGAAATTCAGGAAGAAATCCGTGAAAAATGCCCCGAAGAATATTTTACAATTATTATGCGCCGTTTTATGATGCGTCTTTCGAATATGTTAGCAAAAACAACCGATTGTCACGCACTTATTACGGGCGAAAGCGTCGCTCAGGTTGCGAGCCAGACCACTCTCGCTTTAGGTTGCACCGATGCGGTAGCAGAATTTCCCGTTTTCCGCCCCTGTATCGGTATGGACAAAGAGGAAATCATAACAATATCACGAAAAATTGACACATTCAATATTTCAATCCAACCCTTTGAGGACTGTTGTACGGTATTCACACCCAAACACCCCAAAACAAGACCTCACCTGCCCGATATTGAAGAAGCAGAGAAGGTGCTTGATATCGAGGGTCTTTGCCAAAGAGCCTTTGAGGGTATAAAAAGAATTTCCATTACCTCGGAAGGCGTTGAAAATGACTGAACATCAATTAATAAAATTAGCCCAAACCGTAGTTTTAAAACTCAAAAACGAAAATAAAACCCTGGGTCTTGCCGAATCCTGTACGGGAGGTTGGCTCAGTAAAATTATTACCGATGTAAGCGGTGCATCCTCCGTTTATAACGGTGGTATCTGCAGCTACTCAAACGAGGTTAAAATGAACCTTTTAGGTGTTAAAGCGGAAACTTTAAACCTTTATGGTGCGGTTAGTGAGCAAACGGCACGTGAAATGGCTCTTGGGGCAAGAAGAGCTCTCGGCAGCGATATCGGTGTGGGAATCACGGGTATTGCGGGACCCCTTTCTGATAACACACAAAAAAGTGTTGGCTTAATTTACGTTGCGGTGGCTTATAACAACACTGTAACTATTAAGGAATTAAACAATAAATTCACAGATAATATCAGATTAAACAACAGGCTTTCTGCCGTAGAAACGGCATTATGTCTTTTAGGTGGTATAAATGAGTAAAAACAAAAACAGCGAATATATTTATTTTAACGACACGGAAGAAACCGTTATCCGTAACGATGAAACCCAGAAAACTGCCGTTGCAAAATTCGCTAAACGAAAGAAAGCGAAAAAAGTTTTTTTGAATGTAATATCCGTTGTACTTATTGTGGCAATTGTAGTTTCTTCTCTCTTCCTCGGAAAACGAGGCATTGAAAAATTCCTGGTTTTGAAGCAGGAAGAAGAACAACACCGCCAATCCACAATCCCCGACGATATTATGAGCGAATTGGAAAATCTTACAGAAGAAGAAAAATGGGCTTACCTTTACAAAAAATACCCTGAGCTAATTAACGTAAACTTTCCAACCGGTATTCTTTGCGATTATGCCCTTTATTATTCTAACAATCCTCAGACGGTAGGCTACATCAAAATTGACGGAACTAAAATCGACACCCCCGTTGTACAGGCGGATAACAACAAATATTACCTCAACCACGACTTTTACGGCAATCCTACAAGCTACGGTGCGGTTTATGCATCGTACAAAAACAGCTTTAACCCCTTCGATCGTAACACACTTCTCTACGGTCACAATATGAACGACGGTTCCCGTTTTGCCGCCCTTTTAAATTATAAAAGTCTTGATTATTTCAAAAAACATCCCACAATTCAATTCGATTCTCTTTATGAGAAAAACATATGGAAAATATACGCCGTGGTCATTACCAACGGTTCAACAGAAAGTGACAACGGTTATTTCTTCGACTTCACCTTCAACCATTGTTCCGATGCTTGCTACGAGGAATATATTGAGGAGCTTGAAAAACGCAAGCTTTACGATACGGGTGTGGACCTTTTACCCACCGATACCATTGTAACCCTTTGCACCTGTACTTACGAATACGACGATGCAAGACTTCTGGTTATTGCCCGTAAGCTCCGCAATGGCGAATCGCCCGAGGTGGATACAAGCCTTGCTAAAATGAAATCCACTCCCGTCAAGTATCCCGATTCTTACTATTCTGACCCGAGTCAGAACCCCTACAAAAACGACAAAAAATTCTTTTTATACTGATAACAGAGGTGTGAAATTTGAAAATAAAAGCATATTCATTTGAACAGAACAGCATTGCTTTCGCGGATATTAAACGCTCAGTTACAGAAAAGCTTACAGACAGCGCAGTTTATTTTGAAAGCTTTTGTGACCCCAAAGCAATGTTTACGGATATAAGTGAATATATTGAAACTACCGATATAATCCTTTTGGGCATTGAAACAAAAGTATATCTTAAATTCAAACCCATTCTCATAAAAGCATTTAACTTAACCCCCGCCTACAGTGAGGCAATCACCAAGGCAATCGGCGATAAAATATCCGATGAAAAGGCTCTCAAAGCCCATGCGCTCGTTCCCAACGAATGTACCGAGTTAATTTCAAAAGACGGACTTTTCAGCGGTTTTTACATTAACGACGGCGAACAGTACATAGTGATTTTCCCCTTGGACAGTAATATAGTTCCTTATATTCTACAAGAATCGCCTCTCCCCTTCTTCACACCTGCCGAAGACAAAACCGCGATTTTTGAAGAGATTTCAGATTCATCCAAGGCATCATCTAAGGCAACTCTTATTGTAGATAAATTAAAAGAGAATAATTTAAGAATGTCCGTCCCTTCAACCCCGGCTGCAAAAATGCTTAAAGAGGATATAAGAGCATGTGAGGGTTATGGCGAATACGTCTTCTTTACTCCTTTTGTAAATGACAGCGGTATTGAGGATCCAAAAGAATATACCGCACAGCTTGCAAAAGGCGCTATGGAGCTCAGAAGCACCGAAATCGGTGCAACAGTTTCTAATATTTTTCGCGAAAAAAACGGCAACGATGTAGTAAGCTATTACGCTTTTATAAGTGTAGCCACCGCTGATAAAATCGTTGTAAAAAAGCTTTTTGCGGACTCGGGCGAAAGTGTTGACAATCTTATTGTTGAAGCAACAACTGAGCTTTACTCAATGGTAAATAAATACTTGGATGAGGTCATTTTTAAGCTTGGCGCTTCCGCTGATGAAATTGCAAAATTTGAGCAATCCCAAATCGAAGCAGAGGTTGTTGCGGATATAAACGGCGGTAAAAAGAAAAAGAAGAAAGCAAACAAGGTTCTTATTATTCTTCTTGCCGTGCTTCTTTCACTTATCGCTCTTGCCTGCGCCGTTTTAGGTATATTCTACTTTGGCGGTTACTTTGTAAAACCGTCTGATGCAGCCGAAACCGATGTTTATCAACAAAGCGGCAGACCTCCCGAAACCCAAAACGCAAATCAGTTTAATCCCGGTAACACCGTTGCTGAGCTTACGGAAATCGCTTCAGCAACAGGCATTTTCGATGTTACTACCACACTTCCCCAACCTCAACCCAACACAAATTACAATATAATCTATCCTAACAACAATAATAACAACAATAACAATAATTCGAACCCAACAACTGAGCCCTCTACAAAAGATGAACCCACCACCCAAAAACCGGTTCCCTCTACTACAGAGCCTCAGACAGAAGAATCCACTAATGAAAAAGTAATATTCTGAACATTTTGAAATAAGGAGATAATATTATGGCAGTACTTGTAACAGGCGGAGCAGGTTATATCGGCTCCCATACCTCAATTGAACTTCTTGAAAGCGGCAAAGATATCGTTATTATCGATAACTTCTACAATAGCTGCCCCAAGGTTCTTGACAGAATCGAAAAGCTTGCAGGTAAAGGCTTCAATTTTGAAGAATGTGATATTCGCGACAGAGAAGCACTTGACAAGGTTTTTGGAAAATACGATATTGACTCTGTTATCCATTTCGCAGGTCTTAAAGCAGTCGGTGAATCCTGCGAAAAGCCTTTGCTTTACTATGAAAACAATATAAGCGGCACAGTAACCCTTTGCGAAGCAATGGCTGCACACGGTTGTAAAAAAATTGTTTTCAGTTCATCCGCTACCGTTTACGGTGAACACAATGTTTCACCACTTAAGGAAACAATGGTTGCCGGTGGTACTACAAATCCCTACGGCACAACAAAATTCTTTATTGAGCAAATACTTAAAGACCTTGCAAAATCCGACCCCGAATGGAGCGTTTGCATTTTAAGATACTTCAACCCCATCGGTGCCCATATCAGCGGTATGATCGGCGAAAGCCCCAACGGTATACCCAACAACCTTATGCCCTACATAACACAGGTTGCCGAAGGCAAAAGAGAATTCCTCAGCGTTTACGGCAACGATTATGATACTGTTGACGGCACAGGTGTGCGTGACTATATACACGTTGTTGACCTTGCAAAAGGGCATCTTAAAGCACTTGATAAAATTCTTGACGAGACCGGTGTTTTTGTATACAACCTTGGCACAGGCTGTGGCTACAGTGTGCTTCAGGTTGTTGAAGCATTCGAAAAAGCTTCGGGCGTAAAAGTACCCTATAAAATTGTTGACCGTCGACCCGGTGACCTTGCAACCTGCTATTCAGACCCATCCAAGGCAAAAGCCGAGCTTAACTGGGTAGCGGAAAAAGGCATTGATGAAATGTGTGCCGACTCTTACAGATGGCAACACCAGAATCCCAACGGCTACGAGGACTGATATTTTGCAATTCATACCGTACAATTCACGAGATTTAAGACACAAATCCATATTCGGCAGTACAGCCGCAGGCGAAAGCTTGCGGCTTCAAGTTCTTATGCCCCGCACTTTCTCCTGCAGAAAGGTTACACTTGTTTTTCACAAAGACGGCGAAAAAGAACAATACCGTGATTTATTCTGGTGTGGTATGAACGGTGATAATGAAGAATGGTGGGATCTAAATTTCACTTTCGAAACAAGTGGTTTATATTTCTACCATTTTACTTACGAAACTCCCTTCGGAAAAGGAAATATCTTTTTGCGCTCGGGCGGTTGCGGTGAGTTTGCGCCAAACGGCAACGAATGGCAACAGACTGTCTACAAAAAAGATTATGTTACTCCCGACTGGGTCAAAGGCGGTATAATGTATCAGATTTTTCCCGACCGATTCAATAGGGATTCCTCGCCCATTGATACAACCTACAAAGACCGTGTCATTCACCCCGATACCGATGAATTACCTGTTTGGGAGCCTGACTCGCAAGGCAAAATACTTAACAATGACTATTTCGGCGGAACGCTTAAAGGAATTGAAGAAAAGCTCCCCTATCTTAACGAATTGGGAGTAACAATTCTTTATCTCAACCCAATTTTTGAAGCCCACTCAAACCATCGCTATAACACGGCGGACTATATGAAAATCGACCCTCTTTTAGGCACGGAGGATGATTTTAAAAATCTTTGCAAATCTGCAAATGACTACGGCATAAAAATTATACTCGATGGGGTTTTCTCACACACAGGCTCGGACAGTATTTATTTCAACCGTGAAAACCGTTATCCTCATAAGGGTGCATATAACAATCCCGACAGTCCCTATAAGGATTGGTTTACCTTTAAATCCGACGGCACCTATAAAAGCTGGTGGGGAATCGACACTCTGCCGGAAACCAACGAAAACACCCCTTCCTTTATTGAGTATGTAGCGGGTGAAAACGGGGTTTGTAAAAAATGGTTAACCGCGGGGGCATACGGATTCAGGCTTGATGTTGCGGATGAACTACCCGACACATTTCTTGATGAATTGAAAAAAAGCATAAAGGCTTTAAACGAAGATTACTTTATTATCGGTGAAGTGTGGGAGGATGCCACAAACAAATTCAGTCACGGTGGCAGACGGCGTTATCTCTTAGGGGATCAGCTTGACAGTGTAATGAACTATCCATTTGCTTCTGCCATTCTATCCTTTATGCGTTACGGCGTTGCAGAAAATTTTATGGAAAGTGTGGTCACAGTTACCGAAAACTACCCCAAACAGGCTCTTAACTGCCTTATGAATCATATAGGCACCCATGACACCGCAAGAATTATTACAAGCCTTATCTATGATTCAATTGAGCACAAACCACGAAACATACAGGCAGAATGCCTACTTACCAATGAAGAATACCAAAAAGCAAAAGAGCTTTTAAAATGTGCTACGGTTCTTCAATACACGCTTCCCGGTTTCCCCTCTGTATATTATGGAGATGAAGCAGGTATGCAAGGTGGCGGTGACCCCTTCAACCGAGCTTTCTTCCCCTGGGGTAATGAGGATAAAGCCCTTACCGAGTGGTACAAAAAATTAGGCAGAATAAGGCGTGAGAGTCCCTCTCTTAAAGAGGGCGCCTTCATCCCCTACTCCGCTATGCTGGGTTGTGTTGCCTACAAACGCTCGGGTGGTGGCGAAACTTTGTTCATCATCGCAAATAGAAATAACCACGAAATTGATTATTATCTTCCCGATGACTTCAAGTACAAACCCGAAATTCTCCACGGAGGATATTCTTCCGATGTTATAAGAATAAACGCCTTATCAGCAGTAATACTTAGAAATCAACTGTAAAAAACGAACATTTTTACAGTTGCTTTTTAGGGGATAGAAAAAAAGATGCAGAACGGACAAATCGAGCAAAAACAAGGCTTCAGACTTGTTTTTGTTTGCCCGAAGGCGTACAAAGGTACGTCGAGTGGCGAGATTTGTTCGTAGCATAAAACTAAAATTATTGATAACTTATGATTTTTCATTGTCTAAGGGGTTCTTGCAGGATTAATACCTGTAAGACCCCTTGTTTATATTGTTTTATGCGGTCTGCACTTTTTTAATATCCCCTTATTTCGACAAAACTTGACACTCTATACATTAATGATATAATATAAGATATCATTTTAAAATGGAGGTGTGTTGTGTGAAAAAGACTATGGCACTGATTATATCGGTTTTCGTTTTTGTGTCCGCTTCTTTAAGTATATCCGTAACCATTTTTGCTGCATACCTTAAGCCCCCTATAATAAACTCAATACAAAACTGTAACGAAGGAATTAAGTTCAGTTGGGATGAAGTTTACGGCGCAACCGGTTATCGGGTTTACAGGCGAGGACCAGCCGAAGGCTGGGAGTATTTGGAAACCGTAAGCACAACTCAATTCCTTGATAAAACTGCTACAAGCGGTAAAACATATCGCTACACCTTACGTGCAACCCACGGTAAGACAAGAGGCGACTACGACCGCAACGGCAAATGTATGAAAAGACTTGAAACGCCCGGTTCCTTTACCGCTATCAACAAAACTAATGGCATTGAAGTCAAATGGACACCCGTAAAAAATGCTACGGGTTACCGCGTTTACAGACGAGGCGCAGGTGAAGGCTGGACATACTTAAAAACCATTAAGGAAACTATCTTTTTGGATAATTCCCCTGTTTCCGGTAAACCTTATCGCTACACCGTAAGAGCGGTATGCGGTAATTACAGAAGTTATTATTCCTCAGAGGGAGCTCTCTTAAAAAGGCTTAGCAACCCCACTTCAATTAAAGCTACAAACCGCAGTGACGGTATTTTCCTTACTTGGAACGGTGTAAGTGGCGCTGCCAAATACCGAGTTTACAGACGTGGTGCAGGCGAAAGTTGGCAACTTCTTGGTGTTGTAACCAACAAATACTACCTTGACAAAACCGCAAAGATAAATACAAAATACCGATACACAGTGAGAGCTGTAAGCGGAACCACATTCAGTTATTACTATTCTGACGGTCCTGTAATTATTTTCTCAAATCCTGTTTTTAAGAGTATTATTGATACAACTTATGCCGAAAGCTATGCTTCAATTAAAGCAAATCTCAAAAAGCTTTATACCCTTTATCCTGATAAAATCACAATAACCACTTTGGGTAAATCCGAAGCAAATAACGATATACCTATGATAACGCTGGGCAAGGGTGAGAAAAAAGCTCTTGTAGTCGGTGCAATTCACGCCCGCGAGCATATTACAACAAAATATCTTTTACGCTGTATTGAAGATTATTGCTTTGCAACAACTACTCCAAGCGGTAAGCTGGGTAATTTTAATATAAGAAAGCTCTTAAAGGAATATACTCTTTATATCGTCCCTTGCACAAACCCTGACGGACTTGAAATTATCCGTTCAAGGCTCACACCTATTGATTACACCGTAAAAGACCTTACTGAATACAAAGCCAACTACAACGGTGTTGACCTTAACCGTAACTTTCCCCTTGCTTGGGATAAAATAAATAACGGTGTTACCAAACCCTCGGACTACTATTTCAAGGGCTACAAAAGCGGTGACCAGAAAGAAACTCAAGCACTTATGAACATCTGCGAAAGCAATGAATTTGAGTTTATGTTATCAATACATATTAAGGGTAACTGTCTTTATTGGGGTGACACCTATAATACAAAATATAATGCCCGATACAAGGCTTTTGCCAAAGATATTGCAAACACCTGTGGCTTCTATATGACCCAACCTACCAAAGATGCTACAAGCTATGGCGGTGGCTTTGAAAACTGGTTCCGTCACACATACAACCGTCCCGGTGTATGTGTGGAATTAAGTGACGTTGATAATATCGTCAAGCCTTGCAACAATTCCAACTACAAGGATTTTGACGGATTCGTAAACTACAAATACTCAAAATATGCCATTGCGGCAGCTATGGCATCAGCAAACGGAGATTAAAATGAACGTTTTTGATTTTGACAACACCATATATGACGGCGAAAGCATAATCGACTTCTTTTTCTATTACTGTAAAAAGGATAAAAAGCTTTTAAAGTATATCCCCACGGTTATGAAAGCCATGGCAAAATATAAAAAAGGTGATATGACTGTTGAGGAAGCCATTTCAAAATACGGTAAAACAGTTACGGATTATTATGTTGAGCACATCGGCATAGGTGATGATTTTGTTACATTCTGGAACAATAATATGCACAAAATCAAGCCTTTTTATAAGGATATTCAGAGTGAGGACGACCTTATCATTTCTTGCTCCCCTGAAATAAGCCTTAAAATAATTTGTGAAAGATTGGGTATAAAAAAATACATCGGCACTTCAATTGATTCTAAAACAGGTGAAATCACCAGACTTTGCTTCAGAGAAAACAAGGTCAAAGCCTTTTTCGAAGAATATCCCCATACGGAAATTGAAAACTTTTATACCGATTCGTTAAACGACCAACCCCTTATTGATATAAGTAAAAATGCTTACCTCGTTAAAGGTAATAAAATAGCAAAAATAAAATAAAACATAAACACTTCCGTTGTTGCATATTAAGTAATAGTAATAACGGAGGTGTTTTTATATGACAGATGACAAAAGAACAGGATTACTGCCACATAACTGTATATTAGAAGACCGTAAAAAGCTTTCAATTTCCGGCGTTAATGATGTAGGTAGTTTTGATGAGCAGACAATTGTTGCATTGACCGATTGCGGTGAGCTTACCATTCGTGGAGAAAAGCTTCACATTACAAAATTGTCACTTGAAGTTGGCGAATTGTGTATTGAAGGTAAAATAAGTGCATTACAATATACGGATGTAACAGTTAAAAGCGGCAGTTTCCTTTCAAGGGTATTCCGCTGATGTATTCCGTACCGCAAAACGAGCAGCTCGCTATATTTGCCCTATCTCTCGGTCTCGGATTTTTATTGGGAGTTCTTTATGACATAATGCGTACCCTGAGGCTTTCCGTAACAAGGTCAAAAATTGTACTTATTATATGCGATATACTTTACTTTATTTTATTCGGTATTATAAGTTTTTTGTTTATTCTTGCTCTTAACAAGGGTGAAATAAGATTTTATATTATTATCGGTGAAATTATAGGTGCTTTTTTCTATTATATATCCTTGGGCATAGCCGTAATAAAAATAACCGACAAAGGTATTTACCTTCTAAGAAAATTCTACAAGCTTGTATTCAAGGTCGTTTCTGCACCTTTCAGGCTTTTAAAAAAGATATTTTCAGCTATTTTTGAAAAAACACAAATACTTTTCAAAAAAACTGAAAAAAAGTCTTCAAAAATACAAAAAAACCTCTTGCCAAAAGCACGTTTGTATGTGTATAATTTATTTGGTGTGTTATTCACAAACAGACTAAACGTTAAGAAAGGCGGTCGTGACTTTGGCAAAGCAGAAAAAGACTAAAAAACAGTTTAAACCTGTTAGTATAATTGCTGTTCTGATATGCTCTTGTATTGTTTTATATTTCGGTATATCCATCGTAAAAGAGTTTTCCGAACATGTTAAAAAGAAAGCCGAGCTCACAAATGCCGAAAGTGTTCTCGAAAGCCAAAATTCTGAAAACGAAGCTCTTCAAAAGGCGGTTGACGAGGGCGATAAAGATGCTATTGTAGAAAAATACGCCAGAGAAAAGGGGTACGTTAAACCTGACGAACGAGTTTACGTAGACATAACCCCCTGAGCATAAACAAACATAAATAAACAAATCAACAGAGGTAAACTATGGCAGTGGAAATCGGTGCGATTCTTGAAGGTAAAGTAACAGGCATTACAAATTTTGGGGCATTCGTTGAATTCCCCGACAAAACAACCGGTATGGTTCATATTTCGGAAGTTTCATCATCTTATATTAAGGATATTCACGAAAAGCTTTCAGAGGGCGATACTGTTAAGGTTAAAGTAATTGATATCAACGAAAAGGGTAAAATAGCCCTTTCAATTAAGAAGGCTCTCCCCCAGGAGGAGGAAACTAAGCCCAAACGTACCGAAAGACCCAGAAGGTCCCAACCTCAGGTATGGACCGGCACACAACGCACCGAGCCCGAAAATATGTCTTTTGAAGATATGATGGCGAGATTCAAAACCGTCAGCGACGAGAAAATGAGCGACCTCAAAAAGAACTCAGCCGCAAAGCGCGGTACTTCAACACCCCGCCGTGGCGGTAATCAGAGAGGCTAAACTAATTATCATAACCGTGTCGATTCCGACACGGTTAGTTTTATTGAAGGTGAAAATATGCGAGAGATTAGTGCAGACGTAATCGAAAAAACCGTTGAGGAATTATTTTTAAAAGCTAATGCTATTCTTCCTTCCTCCCTTGAAACCAAAATACGTCAGGGTGAAAGCCTTGAATCAGATACACTTCCCAAAAGCATTTTCTGTGATATGTGCAAAAATCTTGATGCAGCAAGAAGGCTTGACATACCCATATGTCAGGATACCGGTATGGCAGTTTTATTCTGCGAATTGGGTCAGGATGTTCATATCACAAACGGAGATTTTAATCAAGCAATTAATAACGGTGTAAGAAAAGCTTATCTTGACGGTAAAATGCGTTGTTCAATTGTAAATGACCCATTAAAGCGAGTTAACACGGGTAACAACACCCCTGCTGTTATCCATTTATCCATAGTCCCCGGTGATAAAATAAAATTCACCGCCGCACCAAAGGGCTTCGGCAGTGAAAATATGAGCAAAATAAAAATGTTCACACCAGCGGCAACTGTTGAGGATATAGTCGATTTTGTAGTAGAAACTGTTAAAACTGCAGGTTCAAATCCCTGTCCTCCCGTTGTGTTGGGTGTTGGTATAGGCAGTGATTTTGAAGGAGTTGCTCTTCTTTCAAAAAAGGCTCTTTGCCGTGACATTGACGAAAGAAATCGAGACGACTTTTATAAAGAAATTGAAACACGTATACTTGAGGAGGTCAATAAATTAAATATCGGACCACAAGGTTTCGGAGGTAACATAACTGCTCTCGCTGTAAATATAGAAACTGCACCAACTCATATCGCAGGACTTCCCGTAGCGGTCAATGTAGGCTGCCACGTAACACGGCACGCAGAAATTACAATATAATCGGCTTCGCCCCTTCAATTACGCATTCAGTATTACGAATTACGAATTGAGTTTTTTAGCTCCTCATACACCTCCAACAATTTAAACTTAATAACATATTTCTTCCCACCGTTGACTATTTCATTACCACTTTTGGTTAGGTAGTCTTCGGTGTTATTTTTTACCTCTACACCATCCGCTGCAGGTACGCATAACGGCGGAAACATAACGCACCACCAATTTTTACCCTTACCTTCACCTAATACCACTTTGAGTGCTGTATATTCACCTGCAGGGAAAATAAGCTCACCATATTCACGTGTTTCAAAATATTCTTTTTCTAAATATACCTTAACATTATAATCAAAACCATTTTCCCGAAGCACATCACGTGCCGTTTCCAGCATTTCATCTTTTGATAACTCAAAATACTCTACCGCATTATCCTGATTTACTCCATCACTTAAAATAAGCGTATTTTTCTCCAGTAATGCGTCCCGTACTTTCAGTTTAATACTCTGGTCTTTTTCCGAATCACTATTAGCTAAAATGTGAAGCCTTACTACATCTTTCCGCACACTTTGTGCTGCGCCTGCGAAATATGTACACGAGAAAGCAATGTAAAGACTCAGTGCACACGCAAATACTGATAAAAAAACCTTATCTCTTTTTAAATTCGATACTTTATTAATAAACATAAAACCGTCCTTTCGTTTAAAACGATTATGGACGGTTTTAAATTATTTTATTCAATTACTTCAATTATTTCCACACCTGCTTTTTCGGGTGTGCAAAGGTAAACGTTTGCGAATTTTTCTTTAAGTTCTTTTATACTATTCTCGGCATCACTTTTTTCTTCAAATATTCCGTAAACCGCCGAGCCCGAGCCTGTCATACAAGAGGCAACTGCTCCATTTTTATTGCAGATGTCTTTAATATCAACCCTGCCCGGAACCTCAAGAGCCTGTTCAAAGACATTACCGCAAAGCTTCAGCGCTTCGTGAATTTCACCATCGGCAAAGTATTCCAGCATCGCTTGATTTTTTGTGTGCTTCATATCGGTTAAGGAATCCACCGCCGCATACGCCTCTTTAGTGGAAACACCATCCTCAGGTTTTACTACTACAATATAATAACCCTCAACGTCATTAAGTGGTGCAAGAACCGCCCCCGTATCAAGCGCAAGAGCCGTGCCACCCACAATGCAGAAAGGAATATCTGCACCAACCTTAACACCTATACGGCAAAGAATTTTATCAGAATAATTCGTTTTATAAATTTTATTAAGTGCTACAAGAACCGCTGCACCGTCGGCACTACCTCCACCCATGCCGGCACAAAAGGGTGTAACCTTATCTATATGGATATGAATACCCCTGTTTTCGGTTATATCCGCATATTCAAAGAATTTAACCGCACATTTATATACTATATTCCTACTATCCGTAGGAACACCGGGCACGGTACAGGAAACGGTAATATCGTCACCTTGCGTTTTTTCAACGGTAACCGTATCACCAAGACTTATGGATTGCATAATAGTAAAAAGACTGTGATAACCGTTCTTTTTTATACCCGTAACATCAAGAATTAAATTAATTTTGGCATTCGCCTTAACGGTGAGTTTCATAAATCCTCACTCCTCTCAAAAGTATTCTAACATATATACTTTAATTTTTAAAGATTATTATTTTATTTTTTAATATAAAAGTCTGTTCAATTATGTCTTTTTGTGTTATTATTAGTCGTATGGAAAGAAGGTTTTTTTATGAGTGACATTAAAATTATTGACTTACACACCCACACCGATAACTCACAGGATGGCAACCATTCCGCAACCTATATGTCAGAAATTGCCGCCACAAACGGTATAGAATGTGTTGCTTTCACCGACCATTGCGAGGTGGACGTATTTTATAAAGACGGTTTTGACCGCCGTGCCACACAAAGTTTCTTTGAGGTTTCAAAAGCAAAAATTGCATTTGAAGGCAAGCTTGAAATTCTTCGTGGTATTGAGTTGGCTCAACCTCACTATGTACCCGAATTAGCAGAAAAAATTGTTAACTCACAGAACTACGATGTTATTATCGGTTCCATCCATAACCTTCGCGGAATGGAGGACTTCTACTATTTCAAGTCCTTTGACGGATACAAGGTTGAGGATTTAATGAACGAATATTTTGACGAGCTTCTCGCTATGATGGAATGGGGTAATTTTGATATTCTCGCCCACATCACCTATCCCTTCAGATATATTTTTAATATTTGCGGTTATGTTGAAGATATAAATAAATATTCTAAAAAAGTTGATGAGCTTCTTAAGCTCTGTGCCGAGAAAGACAAGGCTCTCGAAATTAATATGGGCGGTCTTAAATACCCCATTAACAAACCTGCACCTGATTTAGATACAGTTAAACGATATAAAGAATTAGGTGGCAGGCTTGTAAGTGTTGGCTCTGATTCCCACTACGCAGAGCGTATCGGTTTCGGTATTCCTCAGGCTTATGAAATAGCCCGCGAGGCAGGCTTTGACTTCGTTGCAAAATTCAACGAAAGAAAAGTTTCAGAATTCCCCATTACATAATTAATGTATAGAGTGTATATTTCTTGAAAATATACACTCTTTCTTTAAAAGCTTTACCAAAAAATGTATATAAAACTTGTAAAGCCACCAGCTTGTCATTGTTCAAAACTGTGTCAATTTTGTTTAAAACTCAGCTTATTTGCTTTTTGAGAATTTTAAAACCGCAAAAATACGTAAAGCAACTGACTTTACATCTACAAAGTTATGAACAAATTTCATTTTTCGACTTGTGTATATACAATTGCATATACATTTCGCGTTTTTTCGTCAAATGGGTTTTGTTCAAACTTTTCAAGGGAGGTTTATTGTTATGCGAATTATAAATTACACGGTAACCCGTGAATATAACAACAGGCCTCTGTTGCATTTTTTAAGGGGTCATATTAAGCTTTCAACCCATATAGTGCAGTCTCTTCGTCATAGCTGCGGAGCCGTTCTTGTTAACAGCAAGCCCCATAGATTAGTGGATAATGTTTTTGAGGGTGATGCTTTAGAATTGCACTTGCCGGACAAAAGCACCCTTCCGCCCCTGTGGGAAACGGACCTTGATATCATTTTCGAAGATGATGATATACTAATTATAAACAAGCCCTCGGGTGTTTCGGTACACCCTACCTATAACCACCCTAACGGAACACTTTGCAATGCAGTCGCAAGCCACCTTGTAAAAACCAATCAGAAAAACTGCACACCAAGAGCCGTAGGCAGATTAGATAAAGTTACTTCGGGGGTTATGATTTTTACTAAAAACGCCTTTAGCGCATCCCGGCTTAACGGTAACATAGAAAAGATATATACCGCCATTGCCTGCGGTGAAATGACGAAAACAGGTACCGTAAATGCTCCTATTTACAGACCCGACCCCAACAAAACGATACGTGCCGTGGGCGAGGAAGGCGACTATGCCGTGACTCATTGGAGAGTTTTGGATTTCTTTGACGGTAAATCATATCTTGAAATAAAAACAGAAACAGGCAGAACCCATCAGATACGAGTACACTGTGCATATAACGGTAACCCCCTGTTAGGAGATGAAATGTACGGGGCGCCTGTTACTGAACATCTCAAACGTGCCGCCCTTCATTGCAAGAGTGTTACCTTCATACATCCCGTAACAGGCGAGCAATTAACCTTTACCGCAAGCGAACCTGATGATATGAAAAAAGAACTGAGAAAAACAGATTTTATTGTTGACAAACCCGATATTATCTGTTAAAATACCATTTGCCGCATATTAAGGGCGGGTGTATTGTTATGCCCACAAACACAAAAGTGTGCCTTGTTAGCGAGACTGAAAGAAAGCAGGTAATAATCTATGTACGCAATCATCGAAACAGGCGGAAAACAGTACAAAGTTCAGAACGGCGATGTTATCTTCGTTGAAAAACTTGAAGTTGAAGCTGATTCCGAAATAACCTTCGATAAGGTTATCGCAGTTGGTGCAGATGACGGTATCAAAGTCGGTGCTCCCTACGTTGACGGTGCTTCCGTTAGCGCAAAGGTTCTTAAAAACGGCAAAGGCAAGAAAATCGTTGTTGCTACCTACAAACCCAAAAAGAATGAAAAGCGCAAAATGGGTCACAGACAGCCCTATACAAAGGTTGAAATTTCAGCCATCAATGCGTAATCAATGATAAAGGTCAATTTTTATCATTCAAACGGTGCACCCATCGGTTTTGAGATTTCGGGTCACTCAGGCTACGGTACCCACGGCAACGACATTGTTTGTTCCGCAGTTTCCTCAGCAGCTTATATGACCGCAAACACCCTCATCGAAATTATGAAGCTTCCCGTTTCTGCAGATGTGGATGAAGGTATAATGAAAATTTCAATTCCCCAAGAGTGCGCAACCAAAGCTAATGATATTTTGCTTGGGCTTGAGCTTCATATTAACCAGCTCACCGAGCAATACCCTAAAAATGTTACGATAACTACTACGGAGGTGTAACGAATGCTTAAAATCAACATCCAGTTATTTGCTCATAAAAAAGGTATGGGTTCTACCCGTAACGGCCGTGACTCCGAATCTAAAAGACTCGGCGCTAAAAGAGCTGACGGTCAGTATGTTCTTGCAGGTAACATCCTCGTAAGACAGAGAGGCACTAAAATCCACCCCGGTACTAACGTAGGCAAAGGTAAAGACGATACACTCTTTGCTCTTGTTGACGGTCAGGTTCGTTTTGAACGTCTTGGCAGAGACCGCAAAAAAGTTAGTGTTTATCCCGTTGAGCAGTAATTAAGCTTTAAACATCCCCATCCCCAAAAAGGATGGGGATATTTTTTTATTTTATTCACAAACTATTTACAAAAAATAATTCCAAAACTGTTGACAAAATCTCCTTTTGGGGGTATATTATTAACAGAGTTAGCACTCAACAACCAAGAGTGCTAACGAGTAACAAAAGACATTAACAAAGAGGTGATGCCTGTGCTTGAACTATCAGAACGCAAACAACACATTCTTGCTGTTATTGTTGAACGTTACATCGCAACAGGCGAACCCGTCGGCTCTAAGGTTATATGTACCCAGATGGGGAACGCTGTTTCCTCTGCCACCATACGAAACGATATGGCGGATTTAGTTGAACTTGGTCTTCTCGCTCAACCTCACACATCCGCCGGCAGAATCCCCTCTCAGGCAGGCTACCGCTATTATGTAGACAATCTTATGGCGGACTACGAGTTAGACGCAGACGAACAAGAACGTATTAAAATCTGGTTAGGTTCTTTTTCGGGCGAACCCGACAGGCTTTTAGAAAAAGCCGGAAGTATCCTTGCGGAGCTTACAAACTGCGTTGCGGTTTCATCCTCTCCTTCTGACAGCGATGCCGTAATCAGGCGCATTGAATTAGTCCCCCTAAGTAACCACACGGCTATGATAGTTTTACTCGCTTCCTCGGGCATTCTTAAAAGTGCCGTTGTGAGGAGCGACACCGAAATTAATATGGATATTGCAGAGGTTTTCTACAATATCTGCCAGACATATTTCGTTTCACGAAGCGTTTCTGATATTTCCATTCCCTTTATTCAGACGTTGGTTGCTTCACTTGGTGATAAGGTTTTTGTTATGTCACCTTTCTTATGTGCTATTGCTGATCTTTGCGAAGCGGTTAAAACCACCGACTTACATCTTAAAGGTCAGAACAATATTCTCAATCATACTGAGCTTTCCGAGGAAGCCTTTGGTCTCATGGATTTCATTCACAGAGGAACCCCATTAGAAAATATGCTTGACTCTCATAAGGCACCTTTAAATGTCGCTATCGGTAGCGAGAACATTTACCGTGAGCTCAAAAACAGTACAACAATCTTCTCAAAATACTCCGTGGGTAACAAAGATAGCGGTTCAATTGGTATTATCGGCCCTACCCGCCTTGATTACGCCCACCTTATACCTACAATAAAATATCTTGCGGGAGTTATCGGTAATATGCTTACCGAAACCCTCGATGAATAAAAGGAGCGAAAGAATGACTACTGAAGAAAACAAAGTAACCCCCGAAGAGGTCCAGAAGCCCACGGAGGAAAAAGAAGCAAAAGCAAAAAAGAAAAAGGCGGATAAAAAAGCTGAGGTTGAAAAGCTTAACGCAGAAATCGAAAGATTAAATCAGGAGCTTGCCACTCTCAAAGACACACATTTAAGAACTCTTGCAGAGTATTCCAACTTCCGCAACCGTTCTCAACGTGAAAAAGAAGCCCTTTACGGCGATTCAAAAGCAAACACGTTAAAAACGTTGCTCCCCGTAATTGATAATTTCGACAGAGCAACCGATAATAAAACCGACGACATTGAAGTTTACCGCAAAGGTATCGAGATGACATTCACTCAGTTAAAAGATATTCTCGGTACACTTGAAGTTGAAGCATTCGGTGAAGTTGGTGACGAATTCGACCCCAACATCCATAACGCAGTTATGACTGTTGAAAATCCCGACCTTCCCGAAGGCACTATTGCCGGTGTTTTCGAAAAAGGCTACCGAATGGGTGACAGAATTCTCAGATTTGCAACCGTTCAGGTTACAAATTAAAAAAACATAAAACATATTATATATACGGAGGTTTTTAATTATGGCAAAAGCAATTGGTATTGACTTAGGTACAACAAACTCATGTGTAGCAGTTATCGAAGGCGGTGAACCCGTTGTTATCGCTAACGTAGAGGGTAACAGAACAACTCCCTCTGTTGTTGGTTTCAGTAAAACAGGCGAAAGACTTGTTGGTCAGGTTGCAAAGCGACAGGCTGTGCAGAACCCCACAAGAACGATTTCATCCATCAAACGTGAAATGGGTACAAACTACAAAGTAACTGTTGACGATAAAAACTACACTCCCCAGGAAATTTCTGCAATGATTCTTGCAAAACTTAAAGCAGATGCAGAAAGCTACCTTGGCGAAAAAGTTACAGAAGCAGTTATTACTGTTCCCGCAT